>JBGPHO010000114.1:0-8220 GCA_041484425.1 Gemmatimonadaceae bacterium | reverse complement strand
TCTCTCAACAAGGCTGCCGGCGAGAAGGATGTGATCGTGAGAAACGCAGTCAGCCGCGCGATTCGCGGAGGCACAGGGTGACGGCTGAAGCCACGAAGAAAGCTGAAGCCAGGAACGCAGCTAAGGCCACGAAGACCGTCGCCGGCGACGGCGACAGGGCGTCCGGCGCCAACGTCCGTCGCGGCGGAAGAAACTTCATGATCGCGTTCTACGCCGCGTTGCGAGCGATCAAGCTCTATCCGCTCGAGCACAGCGCCGTGCAAAAGACACTGGCCGAACTGGCGCATGTCGCCGAAGAGCTGCGCGCCGAGGAGGGTGAGCTCGAGTTCAGAGTCTCGGGAGAGTTCATTTTCATCAACGCGACGCGGCTCAGGCTCGATCTCAGCAACTACGCTACCTTCGGGCACATTCTGACGCTCTGCAAGCTCGCCGGCATCGGCGCGATTCACGTCGGGACCGACGGGGCGGCTCGCGACTGGACGCTCCTCCTGTCGCTGATGGGCGGTGAAACCCAGAGCGGGCCCGCCGACAGGTTCAAGGAGATTCAGTCCAGGCTCAAGGACGCGAAGATCGAGACGTTCCAGCTGGACGCTCCCACTGAAACCGCGACCGACCGGGAGTTCAACGAGGAAGCTAAGGCGGCGGCCAATCGCACCTACTCCCAGTCGGTTGCCGTCACCAAGGACGTCATCAATTCGGTCCGGATCGGCAAGACGCCGAACATCAGGAAGATCAAGCGCGTCGTGCAGGGGATCGTCGACCAGGTCCTGAACGAAGAGACATCGCTCATCGGCCTGACCACGATCCGCGATTACGACGAATACACGTTCACGCACTCGGTGAACGTGTGCATCTTTTCGATCGCGCTCGGACGCCGTCTCGGCATGACCAAGCTGCAGCTGTATGAGCTGGGCCTCGCCGCGCTCATGCACGACATCGGCAAATCGCGCGTTCCGATCGACCTCCTTCAGAAGACCGGCGAGCTCACCGACGAAGAGTGGAAGTGGATGGCTGCGCACCCGTGGCTCGGCGTGCTGGTCCTTTTCCAGTTCCGGCGGCAGCAGGAAGAGCTCTCGTACCGCGCGATGACGGTGTGTCAGGAGCACCACATGAAGGTGGATCTGACGGGCTACCCGAAATCCATTCGCCCGCGCCAGGTCAGCCTCCTCAGCAAGATCGTCTCGATCGCCGACGGCTACGATGCGGCCACATCGAGGCGCGTCTACAGAACTGAGGTAATCGCTCCCTCGGCCGTTCTCGAGGAAATGCGCGACAATCCACGCCGCGGGCTGGATCAGGTGCTCGTAAAAGCATTCATAAACCTGCTGGGCATTTACCCGGTCGGAACGCTGGTAGTGCTCGACACATTCGAGCTCGCCGTCGTCTCGGCGGCCAATCCGAATCCCGAGGCGCTATCGAGACCGATCGTCAAGATCATCAGCGACGCGCAGGGGAATACAATCAGTCCGCCGATGCAGGTGGACCTGGCCGTCCCGGAGGCAGGAGGGCAATATGCCCGGACCATCATCAAGACGGCGGACCCCGATCGCTATGGTATCACCCCCGGCGACTATCTCATCTAACTCCATAACGCGTCGTTTCGACGCGCTGAGAAAAGAATCGCGCCGCGCCCTGGTCTGCTATGTAACAGCAGGACATCCCGACGTCGGCCGCTCTCTGGAAACGCTGCGCGCTCTCGAGGACGGCGGCGCCGACATCATCGAGCTCGGCGTGCCTTTCTCTGACCCGATCGCGGACGGACCGGTGATCCAGGCCAGCTCGCAGCAGGCGCTGGAGAAGGGAATGACTTACGACGGCGTCCTGGCCCTCATCGAGCGCGCAAAGCCCCGCGTCCCCGTTGTTCTGTTCAGCTACCTGAATCCGATTCTTGCGGCGGGCCCGGATGCTCTCACGAGAGCGTCGGACGCGGGGGCCAGCGGGATTCTCGTCACCGACATTCCGCTCGGGGCCGATCCAGCCCGCGAGGAGTGGCTTGGCGCCAGTCCTCTGGCTTTCATCAGGCTCGTCGCTCCGACCACTCCGCGCGATAGAATGGCCGAGATCGCGCGGCACGGCAGCGGATTTGTTTATCTTATCAGCCGGCTCGGAGTCACCGGTATTCAACAGACGACCGCGGCATCGTTGCCCGAAACGATCCAGCGCCTTCGATCTACGACCAAGCTTCCGATTTGCGTCGGATTTGGAATTTCCACACCGGAGCAGGCGCGCAGCGTTGGAAAGCTGGCCGACGGAGTCGTTGTCGGCAGCGCGCTCGTGAGCGCGGCCGGGCAGGGCCCGGAGGATGTGCTGAAACTGACACGTAGCCTGCGAGAGGCTCTTGATGACTAGCGACCACGCGCCGAAGAAGAAGGCGACCCCGGGGCAGTCGACCGGGGACGAGCGCCCGCCAGACACCGATGTCGTCACCCTCAAGGCGATGCGATTTCATGCGCGCATCGGCGTGCTGCCCCACGAAGCCGAGATTGCGCAGTCGATCGAGGTCGACGCATCACTCTGGGTTCGCCGCAGCGGTAAGCGGCCTACCGCCAGGGACATCGTCGATTATCGGCGAGTGTACGACCTCGTGGCGGAGGTGGTGACACAGGGCCACACCAATTTTCTCGAAGAAGTCGGCGAGCGAATCGCGGAGCGCGCGCTTGAGCTCCCGCTGGTCGAGCGCGTGCGCATAGCCGTGCGGAAACCCAACGTCGCGCTGCCGGGGCCGCTCGCGTACGCGGAGATCGCCCTCGAGCGAGAGCGTGTGTGAGAGATGTCGCTTACATAGCGCTCGGCTCCAACCTCGGCCAGCGTGAGGTATTTTTGGCGGAGGCGCGACGTGCAATCTCGGCCCTCGCCTCGACGCGGGTGCTTGGTCACACCGACGCCGAAGAGACCGCTCCGATCGGACCGGTTACGCAGGGCCCCTTTCTCAATCAGATGATCGCCATCGAAACCGAGCTTTCGCCGCAGGATCTGCTCGCGGAGCTCAAGCGAATCGAAACCGACGCGGGGCGCGTCCGCAGCGTGCGCTGGGGACCGCGAACACTGGATCTCGACATCGTGCTGTTCGAGAAGCAGAGCGTGCGCGAGCCCGGACTCACGGTACCGCATCCCGAGCTTATTAATCGTGATTTCTGGCTGAGAGAGCTTGCGGCGCTGAGGAGCTCGCGCGTTGGATAAGACCAAATCGGAGCAGCGCCCGGTAACCGTTCGAGATTTCGCCGAACACAAGCGCAAGGGCGAGAAACTGGTCGTGATGACCGCGTACGACGCCCTCTTTGGACGGCTAGTGGACGAGTCGGGCGTCGACGCCATCCTGGTAGGCGACTCGGTAGGTACAGCGGTGATGGGCTACACATCGACGCTTCCCGTGACGCTCGATCACATGATCTACCACGCGTCGGCGGTGCGACGTGGAGTGAAACGCGCGCTGATCATCATCGACATGCCATTTCTCTCCTATCAGGCAAGTATCGAGAGCGCCGTACTCAATTGTGGCCGGGCGATTCAGGAAACCGGTGTTGCCGCCGTGAAAGTCGAAGGCGGGAGTCCTGAGATGCTCGACACCGTTCACGCGCTGGTGCGCACCGGAATTCCGGTGATGGCGCACATCGGCTTCACACCGCAATCGGTCAACACGATCGGTGGCGCGCGGGTCCAGGGACGCGAAGAGGAAGGAGCGGAGAGATTGATAGGCGAGGCAAAAGGGCTGGAGGAAGCCGGGGCGTTCAGCATCGTTCTCGAGCTCGTGCCCGCCCCTGTTTCTGCGCGCATCACGGCTGCCGTCGGCATCCCGACGATCGGGATTGGAGCGGGCGTCCAGTGTGACGGCCAGGTGCTGGTGCTTCCCGACGTGCTCGGCCTGAACGACACCTTCAAGCCCAAGTTTCTCAAGCGCTACGCCGAGATGGCTCCGGAGGTTCGCTCGGCCATTGGAAGCTGGGCGCGCGATGTTCGAAGCGGCGCCTATCCGGATCGCGAGCACAGCTTCTAGGCATGAAGTCCGTCGGGACAATTGACGAGATGCGCCACGTGGTGGCGGGCGCGCGGGCCAAGGGGAAGAGCATCGCGTTCGTGCCGACGATGGGCGCGCTTCATGATGGTCATCTCACGCTCATCGATGAAGCGAGGCGCGTAGCTGATTCGGTTGTGATGAGCATCTTCGTTAATCCTCTTCAGTTCGGACCCAGTGAGGATTTTGACCGGTACCCCCGCACCCTCGAGGAGGATGCGAAACTCGCTTCGAAGAGGGGCGTGGACTTCCTGTTCACTCCGACGCGGGAAGACATGTACCCCGAGCACGCTCCGGTAGTGATCGTTCATCCCGGAAGCGTAGGAAAGGAATGGGAAGGGGCTGTGCGTCCGCATCACTTCGAGGGAGTTCTCACTGTTGTCGCCAAGCTCTTCCACATCATCATGCCCGACGTGGCTGTATTCGGCCAGAAGGATCTCCAGCAGGCCGCGGCCGTGAAAGCCATGGTCCGCGATCTCAATTTTCCCGTGGGAATTCTTGTCGCGCCCACCGTGAGGGAGCCCGATGGGCTGGCCATGTCGAGCCGGAACCGATACCTCACTCCGAAGGACCGTGAGCTCGGACTGATTCTGTCAAAAGCCCTGTTTGCGATGCGCGACGCCTTCGGCAGGGGAGAGCGACGGGCGAGCGCGCTCGAGGCGACGGGCTGGCGAATGCTCGAACGAGTGGCGGGGCTCACGCCCCGCTATCTCGCGGCGGTGAATGCCGACACCTTTCAGCGAGTGAACAACGTGCGCCATGGCGATGCGGCTGTCGGTGCCGTTCGGGTCGGCGAAACCAGATTGATCGACAACATCATCTTCTGAAATGGTCCAGCTCCAGAGCTCGGGATTGCCGACGTGGGCGCAGGTAAGCGAGCGGCGCCTGGCGCATATAGGGCGGGTGACGTCGCTGCTGCGCGCATGGGGCGCGGCGATGCGCCTGACCGCGGACGAGGCGAACGCCTGGATCGACGCCGGCACCTGGCACGATGCGCTGCGCGATGCGCCGATCGCCGAGCTGCGCGACATCACTGGTGATCGAAAGTCCCCCGACGGCTTGTTGCACGGCCCCGCGGTTGCGATCAAGCTCGAAGCCGAGGGAGAGCGGAGAAAGAATCTGCTCGACGCGATTCGCTATCACACCGTCGGACACGCGAGCTGGGATCGAACGGGGCGCGCGCTCTACATGGCCGACTACCTCGAGCCTGGCCGCAAATTTCTCGCCGAGGATCGCGGCTTTCTCGCCAGCCAGGTGCCGCACAACTTCGACGGCGTTTTTCGCCAGGTCGTGCGCTTCCGCCTCGAGTGGTCAGTGCGCGAAGGCAATCACATTTTCCCCGAGACCGTCGAGCTCTGGAATAGCCTTCGGTGACGTCCCCGCCGCGCCGGCGCCGCTACGGCAGAATCATTCTCGTCTTACTGATTCTGTGCGTGATCGGCTGGATCGTCTGGCTGGTCATCGGTGCCTTCTCCACGCCGAAGGTGAGTTATGCGCCCGATGATGCACGTGCCCCGGAGGGAACCCGCATCAAGGTGGAAGTCTTGAACGCGACAAGGACAAAGGGACTCGCCCGCCGGGCGACGCTGTATCTACGCGAGCGCGGCTTCGATGTTGTTGGCTCCGGCAATGTGACGGAGCAACGCGCGACTACCATTGTCTACGATCGATCTTCACATCCGGAATGGGCGCGTCTGGTTGCGCGGGCAATGAATGCTCCGATCGCCACACGTCCCGACAGCTCACGCTACCTGGACGTTACCGTCCTTCTCGGCGCCGACTGGCGCCCGCCGGCCCTGCCGTTCCACCCGTAACTGTCCGCACGCCGCGGCGATGTCCATCCCGCGGCTCTTTCGCACGGCGACCTCGACGCGCTGAGCCCTCAGTCGCCGGGCGAACCACTGGATCTGTTGCGGGGAGCTGGGGGTGAAGTCTCCGGCGCCGCCGGGGTGAAGTGGAATGAGGTTGACGAAGGCGCCACACTCGCGCGCCAGCTCGGCGAGCTGCGTCGCCTGCTCGCCACCGTCGTTGACTCCGCCCAACATCACGTACTCGAACGTCACTCGGCGCTCGAAAACCTTCGCGGCTTCGATGACGCTTGCGAGTGGATACTTGGTGTTGATGGGCATCAGTGACTGCCGCAGCTCGTCGTTGGGGGCGTGAATCGAGATCGCGAGCCGGAACTGCTCCGGGCGTTCTCCCAGCGCGACGATTCCCGGAAGCACGCCGACCGTCGAAACGGTGATATGCCTGGCGCCGATTCCCAGGCCGACGGGAGAGTTGAGAACGGTCAGTGCCGGATCCACCGCTTTCCAATTCATCAGCGGCTCACCCATTCCCATGAAGACGACGTTAGTGACGGGCTTTGGTGGAGAGAGCAGCTTCATCTCGCGCACCTGACCGGCGATCTCGAACATCCTGAGATTTCTGGTAAAGCCCATGGCGCCCGTCGCGCAGAACGCGCATTGAAGCGCGCAGCCCGCCTGCGACGAAATGCAAAGCGTGAGGCGTGATCCCTCGGGGATCGCGACGGTCTCGATGAACTCGCCGTCGTCCAGGCGAAATAGAAACTTCTCCGTGCCATCGCTGGATGTCTGGCGGGTTGCCAGCACAAGGCGAGGCATGGTGAAGTGTGCTTCGAGCAGGCCCCGGAGGGCGACGGAAAGATCCGTCATGGACGCGAAGCTCTCGGCCGGGTTCTGCCAGAGGTGCCGCACGACCTGCGAGCCCCGGAAGGGTTTCTCACCGTGCTCCACGGCAAAGCTACGGAGCAGCGCCTCAGCTTCCGAAGGGAGCATGTTCAGGAGGTTCTGCTTCGCGGGCAAATCCTCCCGACGTGTGTTTTTGTCCGACATGCTCCTTCCACCAAGTCTATGCAACTACTAAATTTAACCCCTCTCGATGGCTTATTCGACCCACACATCCCGGCGCTGACCTCCACGGCCCCCTCTTCCCGTTTCGCGACGGCCACGCGCTCTCATCTCGGCGGAGAGCTCAGAGCGGCTCATGTCGGCGGCAAAGTCAAACTCGGCGGCTGGGTACACCGCACGCGAAACCTCGGCGGAATCGTTTTCCTCGATCTTCGCGATCGTGCGGGACTGGTCCAGGTATCGTTCGATCCGAAGTGGACGCTCGCTGACACGATCGAGCGCGCGGGCAGGCTTGGCCTCGAGACCGTGATCACGCTCGAAGGCGAAGTCGCCGCGCGTCCGCCCGAAATGCGCAACGCGGAGATGGAAACCGGCGAGATCGAAGTCAGAGCGAGCGATTTCAAGATCGTGGGCCCCGCGGACACTCCGGCGATTCCGGTGGCACGGGGAAGAGGTGAGAAACTTCCCGCCGAGGAGCTGCGCCTCAAGCACAGAAACCTTGACCTGCGACGGAGCGAGCTCCAGAAGAATCTCATTCTTCGTCACAAGCTTCAGCAGACGACGCGCAAATTCCTCGACGAGCGGGGCTATCTCGAGATCGAGACCCCGATTCTCTCGAAGCCGGCGCCTTCGGGAGCGCGCGACTACGTCGTGCCGAGCAGAGTTCATCCAGGTGCGTTTTACGCTCTGCCGCAGTCGCCGCAGGTGTACAAGCAGTTGCTGATGATCGCCGGGTTCGATCGGTACTTCCAGATCGCGCGCTGCTTCCGCGACGAGGATTTGCGCGCCGACCGGCAGCCCGAGTTCACGCAGATCGACATCGAAGCCTCGTTCATCAAGCCCGAGGACATCTTCTTGCTCACCGAGGGATTGCTCGCGGCGTTGTGGAAGGACGCCGGGATCGAGATCCTTCCGCAGTTCGAGCGCATGCGCTACGCAGATGCGATGGAGCGGTTCGGGATCGACCGCCCAGACACGCGGTACGCACTGGAGCTTTTTGACGCGAGCGAGTCGTTCCGCGGATCCGAGTTCGGAGTCACGAACGCCGCTTTAGCGGCCGGCGGTCGCGTGAGGGGCCTCAAGATTCCCGGCGGCGTGGCGCTCTCGCGCAAGCAGGTGGACGAGCTCGAAGCCATCGCGAAATCGGCCGGAGCCGGCGGACTTATTCGGTTGAAGCGGGCGGCAGCCGGACTCGAAGGACCAGCTGCGAAGTTCCTGAGCGAAAGCGGCGTTCAGCGACTAGCTGTAGGAGAGGGAGAGTTGTGTCTGCTGGTTGCGGGCGAGGAGCGCGTCAGCAACCCCGCCCTGGATCGTGTGCGGCAGGATGTCGCTCAGCGG
>JBGPHO010000113.1:0-8226 GCA_041484425.1 Gemmatimonadaceae bacterium | reverse complement strand
CCGAGGTGCGCCAACTGACTAAATATCAGGAGCTTGTTGAGAGTATATACACTGAGACCGCTTATCAGTTTCAACCCGACAGCCAGTCGCACGCCGCTCAAATAATTCATCGCTTCTTCGAAGCTCAAGCTGCGTGCATATCGCAGCGTGCCAAAGGCACGCCATAGCTTGTCTTCTATAATATAACCCGCATCGCGCAACAGAACCCGTCGCGCTTCTTCTTCGCGCTCTATTACATGTCTTACGACGCGCACGAGGTAATCAAGTAACTCACCCTCCGATCTTCCGAGCGTCGTTTGATTCGAGATCTGGAAGAAATTCCCGACTACTTCGCTCCCCTCGCCGTACATGCCGCGATATGTCAGACCGACCTGCTGGAGGCCGGCCAGTACCTTCCCTATTTCCTTCGTCAGGACCAGGCCCGGAAGATGGATCAGCACCGACGCTCTGAGCCCGGTTCCAACATTGGTGGGACACGCGGTCAGATAGCCGAACTCGTTGTGGAACGCGTAGGGCACCTTGTTCCCAAGCTCTGCGTCCAGACGCTCGATCACTCCGAAGGCGTCGGGAATGTGGAATCCAGAGTGCAGCGCCTGAAGGCGCAGATGATCTTCCTCGTTGACCATGATGCCAACGCCGCGCGACAGATACACCGCGGCACCAGTGCGCACCGGCTGGTCATTGAGTCCCGCCAGCTCCTTGCTGACGAGATGACGCTCGTGCAGCAGCAACCGGTCCTCGGGCGCCAGCTCGTCGACGCGGACGAGGACGCCGTCCTCGATCGACCGCAGGCTCGCGAACGCCTCCCGCACCTGCGTCAGAATCCGCAGCCGCTCGCCATCGCGGGCCCTCGGCGTGAACGCGTAGCCCTCGAGGTTTCGCGCCAGGCGGATCCTCGTGGAGATGACGATGTCGGCGTGCTCGCCCGACGCATCGAGCCAGCTCGCGCCGCCGTCCGGAAGCAGAGATAGGTCGAGCATCACTCGATTCCCCGCAGCTTGTCGCGAATGTCAGCGGCGAGCTCGAACTGCTCCGCCTCGATGGCTCTCTTGAGGCGGTCGCGAAGCTCGGTCGCGCTGGAGACGTGCGGAAGCTCCGTTGGAAGCGGCGCCACGTAACGGCGCCCGATATGCCGCGAGTTCCCGTGGACTCTGCGCAGCAGATCGCGGAGGCTCGACTCGAATGTCTCGTAACAGTGCGCGCAACCAAGTCGGCCAGTGGCGCGGAAATCAGCCAGTGTTCCCTGGCAGAACGAACATTGCGCCGGCTCGCCCTTGGCGGCCGGCATCTGCTCGTGAATGGTCTGGAGGAAGTTGTTGATCTGGGGCTTGGCCGCGGTGAGCGTCGTCTCGACGCCGCGCTCCGCCGCGCATTTCTCGCACAGATGCAGCTGCCTCACCCCGCTCCCTTCTATTTCAGTGAGCTGGATTACGGCTTCGCCATCTTTGCACAGATCGCAAACCATTTTATACGACGACCTCGTTTGCTTCGCTCTGACCGAGCCGGCCACCCTCGAGCAGCAGTACCCTGGTGGCGCGCGCGGCGAGAGAGCGGCTATGAGTAACGACGACCATCCCGATCTCGAGGTCATTGACGACCTCGGTCAGCAATTCGTGCAGCATCTCCGCGTTCGACCGATCGAGGTTTCCCGACGGCTCATCGGCCAGAATGATCTGCGGATCCATGGCCAGAGCGCGGGCGACGGCGGTCCGCTGCTGCTCTCCCCCCGACAGCTGGCCGGGCCGGTGCGTCATCCGCGCGCTCAAACCCACACGGGCAAGAAGCTCTGCCGCCCTGCTCCGCGCCGCTTCTTCGGGGCGGCCCGCGATCCGCAGCGGCATCATCACGTTCTCGAGCGCCGAGAACTCGCGCAGCAGGTGGTGAAATTGGAACACGAAGCCGACGGTCCGGTTTCGGAGCCGGCCCAGCTCCGTCTCGTCCCGCCCGTGAACGGGCTCGCCTGCGATCACCACGTAGCCGCGCGTTGGTTCGTCCAGCGCCCCCAGCACGTGCATGAGCGTGCTCTTGCCGGCGCCGCTGGCGCCGACGATCGCGATCATCTCACCGCGCTGAACGGAAAGATTGACCCCGTTCAGAACGTGGAGGACGTTCCCGTCCCCGCCGATGTACGTCTTGTAGACGTCGTGCGCCTCGAGTACGGTCATCGTCATTCGTGCCTGATCGCCTCGATTGGGAAATACGTTGTGCAGCCTTCAAGCGCCTCAGATAGTATGGTCATCATTCGTGTCGGATCGCTTCGATTGGAAACAGTCGCGACGCCTGCACCGATGGATACACGGTGGCGATCGCCGCGATCGCAATGCTGGCAATCACGATCCACATGACGTCCATTGGCTGCGTCGATACCGGCAGGTGGTCTATGAAATAGACCTGCGCGTCGAGCTTGATGAACTGGTACTTGTCGAGGGCGAGCGCGGCGCCGAATCCGAGGAGGAGTCCCAGACCAGTCCCCACGACCCCGATCACGAGCCCCTGCAGGAAGAATATCCGGCGGATCGATCTGGCCGGCATGCCCATCGCCTTGAGGATTCCGATCTCCTTCGTCTTGTCGGCGACAACCATTGTGAGAGTGCTCACGATGTTGAACGCGGCGACCAGCACGATCAGAAGAAGGATCACTCCCATTCCGAGCTTCTCCAGCTTGAGAGCCTGAAAGAGAGAATGATTCTGCTCTTCCCAATCCACGGTTCTGTACGGCCACCCTAGCGCGCCAACCAGTTGCGAGGCGATGCCTGCCGCCTGCCAGCGGTCTGCGGTCTTCACTTCGATGCCGGTAACCCCCTCTCCCAGTTCCGCCAGGAGCTGAGCCTTGTCGAGCGCGACGAACGCGTACGAGTTGTCGTATTCGTACATCCCCGTCGAGACGATTCCGGTGACCTCGAAGGTCTCGACCCTCGGAACGAAGCTCCCGGTCACTGGATTCATCTTGCCCCTGCCGGCCGAGAGAAGATTGATGCTGTCGCCCGGCCACTTATTGAACCGCGCGGCCAGCAGCTTTCCTAGCACGACCCCGCGGTGTTGTCCGTCGGTGCTGGCGAAACGGAAATCACCGGACACTGCGTGCGAGCGGATCGTCGTCACGTCGGGCACGCCGCGAGCCTGGGGCTGCAAGCCGACCACGTAAACGCCACCCGCGTAGTCGTGACCAGCCGTCATCAGCGCCTCGGTGAGCACGAACGGCGCTGCCGTCACCACGCCCGGCTGCTTCCTCACCTTTGCCAGCACCTGCGGCCAGTCGGTGATCTTGAGATCCTCGCCGAAAGTGAGAACGCGGATGTCGGGGCTGCCAACCAGGATCTTCTCGCGAAGGTCGTGCTGAAGCCCGTTCATCACTCCTATGATCACGATGAGCGCGCTCACGCCCACCAGCACACCGCCGATGGCGATGATGCTGATCAGCGAGAGCAGCTTTGATCCTCGACGGCTCCGCAGGTATCTCCACGCAATCTGTAGCTCGAGCTTGGTCACTCTGGTCTCATTGTCGGAAAAAGAATCACATCGCGAATATTCGTCGCGCCGGACAGGTACATGAACAACCGATCTATGCCTATTCCTACACCACCCATGGGGGGCATGCCGTATTCCATGGCGCGGAGATAATCCTCATCTACCCCTGAAGCCTCTTCATCGCCCGCCGCGTGCAACTTCGCCTGGGCCTCGAAGCGCCGGCGCTGATCCAGAGGATCGTTCAGCTCGCTGAAGGCGTTGGCCATCTCCTTCCCGTTCGCGAACAACTCGAACCGCTCCGTGAGCTTGGGGTCTCCACGCTTCGGCTTTGCCAGTGGCGACAGCTCCACCGGGTAGTCCACTACGAACGTCGGCTCCACGAGCTTCGATTCGACCAGCGCCTGGAACATTTCGTCCAGCAGCTTCGGCCGACTCAGGCCTTCCGCTTTTTCTACACCGACGCGGTTCGCAAGTGCGCGCAGCGATGCATCGTCGAGCGCCGTCACGTTCACGCCAGCCGCGGCGTCGAGCGACGGAATCCACTCGACGCGCGGGAACGGCCGACGAAAAGTGGGAACGTTCGCGGCGAGCTCCGGCACCGACCGGACAGCCTCCGCCGTTCTCTCGAGCAATTGTTCGACCAGGTCCATCATCGCCGTGTAGTCGGCGTACGCCTGTTAGAACTCCAGCATCGTGAACTCGGGATTGTGCGTGCGATCGATTCCCTCGTTCCTGAAGTCGTGACCGATCTCGTACACCCGCTCCAGCCCGCCGACGACGAGCCTCTTGAGATAGAGCTCATCGGCGATGCGGAGATAGAGCGGCATGTTGAGCGCGTTGTGAACCGTCGTGAACGGGCGCGCCGCGGCTCCCCCGTAAAGCGGCTGCAGAATCGGCGTCTCGACCTCGAGAAAATCCCGCTGGTCGAGAAATGAGCGGATCGCGCGCGTCATGCGGGATCGCGCGACGAACAGCGCGCGGACCTCGGGATGCACCGCCAGATCCGCGTAGCGCTGTCGATAGCGCTGCTCCGGATCGGCGAAGCCGGAGTGGCGAACAATCTGGCCGTTGACCTCTTCTTCCTTGCCGAATGGCAACGGACGAAGCGATTTCGCCAGGATCTCGACGCGGTCCACGCGCACCGTGACTTCACCCGTGCGCGTGCGGAAGAGCGGGCCGTGCACGCCGACAATGTCACCAAGATCGAAATGCGCAAGCAGCGAGTACATCTTCTCGCCCAGCTGGTCTTTCTTGAAGTAGAGCTGAATCTTTCCGGTGGAATCGGCAAGGTGCGCGAAGGTCGTCTTGCCGTGCGAGCGCCACGCGACGATCCTGCCGGCGAGGCTCACAGCCGGCCCCTCTTCGGCGCTGCCAAGCAGCGACTGTGCGTCGCTCGCGGAATGCTGGCGATCGAACCCATAGGCGTATGGCGGTATGCCGGCCGCCTCCAGCGCTTCGAGCTTCTCCCGACGCGCCTGTAGTACGAAGTTCAGCTCGTCGGTCATGCCGCCGCCGTAGCCGAACCGCCGCCCTGCTTAAGATATGCCTCGATGAACGGATCGATCCCGCCATCCATCACTTTCTGGACGTCCGGAATCTTGAGCTCGGTGCGATGGTCGTTCACCATTGTGTACGGCTGGAAAACGTAGCTCCTGATCTGGCTGCCGAAGCTGACGTCGGATTTCGTCGCGTCGAGCTCCGCCTTGTGCGCGTCTCGCTTCTCGACCTCCGCCTGGTAGAGCTTGTTCTTCAGCATCTTCATCGCGGTCGCCTTGTTCTTGAATTGCGACCGCTCCGCCTGCGAGCCGACTACAGTCCCCGTCGGAAGGTGGGTGATGCGGACGGCGGAGCTCGTCTTGTTCACGTGCTGTCCGCCGGCGCCGGAAGCGCGATAGACGTCGATCCGCAGATCCTCGTCGCGAATCTCAATATTGATCTCCTCATTCACGACCGGGTAGACGAACACCGACGCAAAGCTCGTGTGGCGACGCGCATTCGCGTCGAACGGTGAGATTCGAACGAGGCGGTGCACACCCGTCTCCGGTCGCAGAAATCCGAATGCGTAAGGACCGCGGATCTCGAGCACCGCACCCTTGATCCCCGCTTCTTCGCCCTCGCTCTCGTCGAGGACGCTGACTTCGAAGCCACGCCGTTCGGCCCACCGGATGTACATCCGCATGAGCATCTGCGCCCAATCCTGCGCTTCGGTTCCTCCGGCGCCCGCGCTGATCTCGAGCTGCGCGTAGCGAAAATCGTCGGGACCGCGGAGCAGCGACCTCACCCGAAACGATTCGACGTCGTCCTGGACGCGCGTGATCTCGGCGTCGAGCTCTCGCTCCATCTCGGGCTCGGAGCCGTCCTCAAGGAGCTCATCGAGCTCGAGCGCGCTGTCCACGCGGCCACTCAGCTTGTCGTATGGGTCGAGCCAATTTCGAAGCGACTTTACTTCCTGCAGCGTCGCTTGCGCTTTCTCCTGGTTGCTCCAGAAACCGGGGTCGGCCATCTCGGCGTCGAGTGCGCTCAGGCGCGCGCGCTTTCCGTCGATGTCAAAGATACCTCCGCAGCTCGGCCAGTCGCTCTCTGCTCTGCTTCAGACCGCGACCGCGTTCGCTTTCCGCCATTTACCCGGGCCCCCGAGGCCTAGAAGATTTTCTTGCCGGCTGCCAGCACTTCGTTGAGTGCTTCCTGAAAGTAGGTGGTGCTCTCCGCCAGCTGCTGACCTACCTGCGCAATATACTCTTCGAAGCTCTTTTTTATCTCCTCTCGAAAGAGCTGCTTGAGCGTCCCGTCGCGGAGGCCTTCCGCGTGCTTGGCGGGATGGTAGGTGATGATGTCCGAGACCAGAGCGCGTGCGAGCCTCTTGGCGCGCTGGTTTGGATCCTTGGAGAGAAACGGATTCAGTGGGCGTCGCGCCCCGCCATCACCGGCCGCGGGGGCTGCGGCGGGTGGCCTGGCTGGAGGACGCGGGGTCGTCTGCGGTCTGGCGGGCGGCCCTGGCGGAACGAACGGCGGCGCCGTCGGCCCTGAGGCCCCTGGCGAAGCCGGGGGACCGATCGGGGGAGCTGGGGTGCGCGGGGTGAACTCAGGCAAGCCGGACGTCGGCGATGGAGGTGTCGCCGTCGCGGTTACCGAAGCTCGCTCGATCGATTCAGGTCTCGGCTGCGGCGCTGCGGGAGTCTCAACGGCCCGCGGCGGCGGGGCCGGACGCTGAGCTGGCGGGGCGGCGGGGGCACGCTGCGACGCGGAGCCGAACGGAGGAGGATCCCAACCGCCCTGGCCGGCAGCCGGCGCAGAGCGCGGTCGATCCTGAGATCCGGAGTCCGAGGGCGGGGCTGGCTGGCGGCCGCCTCCGCTAGGGGGCGTCGTCTGGCCGGTCGGTGCGGGAATGGAGATGACACCGCTGCACACCGAGCACCTCGCACGCACACCCGAGGGAGGAACCTTGGCGGGATCCACTCGGAAGATGGAGCGACAATCCGGGCAGCTGACGTTCATTCATTCTCTCCGATCGTGCGAACATCGCGAATCGCCGGCAGCGGCTCCTGTGGCGTCACGCGCTCATCGCTGCGTCTGTCAACAGTATAAACTGAGCCAGGGAGGCTCTTGGCGTACGTTTTCATCTCGGTCGCAAGTTGGCTCGCCTGGCGGGCCGAGGTCAATGTTCGCCGAAGATTGGTTACCACACCGATCGAAAGCGTCATCAGCGGAACCCGATCGAGATGTCCTCTCCGGTCCTTCCCGAAAAAGTAGCCGGCGCGACGGTCTTGCTCCGAATACTGATAAGGAGCGAGAAGGTCGAAAGTCGCCACGATTTCTCCGCACACCGACGGAATCGCGTTGTAAGGTATGACGAAGATAAAGTCGTCGCCGCCGATATGCCCGATGAATCCGTCTTCGCCGCACGTTCCCTTCACCACATCGTGGAGGAGCTTGGCCAGAATCCGGATCACGCGATCGCCCTCGTTGTAGCTGTAGCGATCGTTGAATTCCTTGAAGTGATCGAGGTCGGCGTAGCAGACGGCAAAGGCATCGCCAAGAGCGAGGCGTCGGCCGATTTCGGATTCGATCGCGGAGGTCCCGGCGAGGCGCGTCGATGGATGCACGATCAGGTCGCGCTCCGACCGGATCAGCATCGCCGTCAGGCGCCGTACTGCTTCCGGCGCCTGCATGCCGTCGCGAATGACTTCGTCCGCGCCGGCATCGAACGCCTCCGAAAGCTCCTCGTTCTTCTTGCCACACAGCACCGCGCAGGGAACGACGGCCGTGTAGGAATCCTTCTTCAACCGGTGAACGGCGGCGAGAACCGGTCCCGGCTCACGCCGCGCGTCGAACACAACGAAGCGCGGACGCGCGCGCAAGCCGATCGACATTAGCTCGTCAGCCGAGCTGAGAGTGACGACCGAAGCCTGCTGCGAATCTATCCATGCGCTTACGTGCGCCGGGAGAGAAGCACCTTCAGCTGAGAAGTGTATCGCGTTTGGCTGCTGCAATCGTTGGCTGTCCGGGTGGACGATGATTCTGGTCTGTCAGAAGAAAAAGAACGCAACTCCGAGTACAGCGTACGCGAGAAGAAGCAAAGCCCCCTCGAGCCAATTCGTTTCCGCGTCCCTGATGACGGAGGACGTTACCAAAACAGCCAATGCGATGCTCGCCACCTCCATGGTGGTGAAAGCGAGATCCATCGGCTGGTGGAACACCATTCCAAGAAGAACCAACAACGGCGCTATCAGCAGCGCCACCTGGATGCTGGAGCCAATG
>JBGPHO010000112.1:0-8245 GCA_041484425.1 Gemmatimonadaceae bacterium | reverse complement strand
TTTCTTCATTGTGGGGCTCGCCATCAAAGTAGTAATCGTTGGCGGCCTGCTGTACTTCGGTATCCGGGTGCTCAGCCCGGACACTGCTGCCCGGCTCAGGGAGAAATTCGCCGGGACCCGGTTAACTCGGTACTAGTCGCGGTTCGAAACTGCAATCGATAATAACCTGGATTCGCGGCTCGAAACTACGCTGCGTCCCGCTTTCCGCTACACGCTCCGCGCTGATCGCCGCAAACGTCGGGACAGGCTGGTGCGGGGTTGAAACAAACGACGGGACACCGCGTTCTCGAACGCCTACGGGACTGTCCTGGCGTCGGCAGCGAGTAGCGGGCCGCGTTCAGCGGGAAGCGGGTAGCAGAGTAGGTATGAATAGCAGAATAGTTGCCAGCTGCAGTTGTCAGTGTCCCGCCTTCTCGATCGCCTCGATCACTCCCCACGCAAGCAAGGGCACCATGATCTCATGGTGTCCGGTGATCTCGTACCCCTTGCCACTGCCCTGGGTTGGGCGCTGGACCACGTTCACGCGCGGGCGGTAGTGGCGCTGCATGTCGAGATCGCAGGTGGTAAATGCGGTCGGCTTCCCGTCGTTGAGGTTCCGCGCGATCGTCAGCGCCTTCAGGAATACTTCCGGCATGATCACCGCGCTCCCGAGGTTGAGGACGACTCCGCCCTCGTGCAGGCCAGAAAGGGATGCGGCGAGCCGACGGAAGTCGCGGTGGCTCGTGTCTCCGATTGCAGCGCCATTCGCCGCCGGGTGCTGATGAATTATCTCGGCGCCAATTGCCGCGTGAACGGTGCATGGGACTCCCAACCGGTGCGCCGCGAGGAGCACCGACAGCTCACCATTCGATAGCGGGATCCCCTTGAGGGCGCGCGCGAGAGCCTCGCCCATTCCCCAGCCGCTCTTCATCCCGATCGTGAATGCCTGGTTCATGCCGCGGCCGGTTTCCTCCGCCATGCCGAACGTGCCGTCCACCAATCCCCGGGCTACATCCTCGGAGGTGGCGCCGAAGCGCGCGATCTCGTAGTCGTGGATTGCAGCAGAGCCGTTCATCGCGAGGTGAGTGATCACTCCGCGATCCATCAGCTCGATGAGAAGTGGCGAGAGGCCGGTCTTGACAATGTGGCCGCCGAGCATCACGACGACCGCGCGCTTGTTCTTCGCGGCGGCGGCGATCGCGTTCACCACCCGGAGGAAATCCCGCGCCACGAGAACGTCGGGCAGCGATTTCAGGAAAGCAGCAAAGCTGCGGTCAGTCCCCGGTGCGGATGCGAATTCGGCGGCGGCGACTTTGTTGGGGCGCCGCTCGATCGGAACCGTGCGGACTCTCGAAAGATCGACTTCCGCGATCGGCTCGGAAGTCGCGCTAGTGGGCTTCGCCCCCGCCGCCTTCGATCGTCGAGGGCGGGGACCGCGGTTACCGTCTACGGATTCGGCGATGGGAAGTAGGACTTGAGATAGAGATTGAGCGAGCCGAAGGACAGCTTCGATTTCAGCTGGAGCATGATGCGCTTGTCGTCGTCCGACAGCCAGACCTCCGCGTGACCATTCTCGGAGAAGATTCCCTTGGTCTTGATCATCGGCTGGAGGACGATCGCGTCAAAGGTTCCGGCTGGAACCGTGATCCTTTCCCTGCGGAGAACGCTGATTCGAACCGGATTCCGATCCGGCCGAAAGTAGCGGTCAAAGGAATAGGTCTGGCCGACGATGAGCGGAATGGTGCGGAGGAAGTACATGAACGATCCGTCATCGAGTGGCTGAGTGACGGATTTCTCCTCCTTGGGCGGCTTCTTCGAAGTCTGAATAAAGATGGCGCGCTCGGGAAAGATCTCGAATTTCCTCTCGATTTCCTTCCCGCCTTCCTCGAGCTCCTGAACGAAACGAAGCGACGACAGGGACTCGGCGTCCATCCAGCTCTCGTATACATCGTTCACGCGGTACAGAAAATTTCCGCCCTGTACCCAGAACGCGGTGTGCCAGGCGGCTCGGCCGCGGAGGTTGTCGAGCGCGACCACTTCCATGTGCGCGCTGCCCACTCTGAGTGCGCCGAACTTGACCTCGTACTCCATTCGCTCGCCGGGTCCGAAGGGAACCTTCGCGCGCTTCGCGGTTGACGCCACTACTACCTGCGGCACGGGTGTGGGCGAAACAGGCGCCGACTGCGCCGCGGAACTGGCCGCGACGGCGGCGGTGAGAACGGCGAGGCGTGAAATGATGCGCTTCACGCCGCGCCCCCAGCGGGAGCGGCGAGCAGCCGCGCCTTCCGGCTGAAGCGGAAGAGATTCAAGGCGTCGGCAACTGGACGAACTCGCGTCTCCCGCGTGCGTACATCATATCGCGGAGCGAGATCGACGTTCTCGATTCTGCGGGCGTAGCGGCGCGCCTGGAGCAGAAGCTCCATATTGGCCGCCCAGCCGCTGCTGGTAACAGCCGGCTTGTCGCCGAGGGGCTTGAGCAGCTCACGCAAAACAGAGATGCGATAAAGACGGAAGGTCGTGAAAGGATCTGCGGCATCCGTCTTTGGAAGGCCCGCGCGCTGCATCCAGTCCGCGAAGCGGCGGAGTCTCCGGACGGCCGCCGGGGCTTCGGTCGTTTCCTGCCTGGCCGCCACGATATCGGCACCGCCCTCAAAGCGCTTCACGAGCTCCGGGATGTGCTCCGGCTGATCGGTGAAATCGCCCTGCATCATGATGAGAGCATCGCGACGGGCATAGCGCGTGCGCCGCGAGACTTCGCGAACGAGCTTGTCCAGCGCGGCGCCGTATCCCTGGCGCTTCTCGCCCCGCAGAATCGTGAGCGGGATCACCTCGGCGTATGGCTCGAGCGTCTCGCGGGTGCCATCGGTGCTCCCATCGTCATAAACGATGATCTCGTACTCGCGCGAGTAGTCCTGGAACACGCGGCGAATGCGCCACAGGAGCACGCCGATGGTCTGGGCCTCGTTGTAGGACGGAATACATATGTAGAGCAATTCAATTCCGATGCTATGGGTGGCGACGGTGGGACCCGCTCAACAGGCAAGATCCAGGCAAGATAGGAGGAGCAGGCGATTACCCGCTACCCCGCCAGCACTCGCTTGTACACCTCAGCCGTCCGTTCGATCATCCGCTTCGAGTCGAATTCCCCGGCTCGTTGCTTCGCGCCTTCGCCGAGCATTGTGCGGAGTCCGTCATCGCTGATCAGCGCCGCGGCGGCGCGAACGAAACCGGCGACGTCCCCGGCCGGTACGAGCAGACCGCTCTTGCCATCTTCGATAACCTCGGGCAGACCACCGACGGCGAACGCGATCGGCGGAATTCCGAGAGCCATGGCATCGATCACCGATGTGCCCAGACCCTCCGATCTCGCCGGATGCCACAGCACGTCCAGGCCCGACATGGCGTCGTGAATCTCCTCGACGAATCCGGCGTCAAACCCCTCGACGCCCGAGACAGTCGTCCCTCCTTTCCCCTTTCCCCCCAGGAGGACGAGCCGCGTGCGGCGGAAAACTTCGCCGGGCAGACGGCGCGCAATTCCAGCCACCATGTCGAGGCCCTTCTCCTGCGTCATCGCACCGACGATTCCGCAGATGACCGAATTCGGTGGCCATCCGCGCTCGCGCCGCCAGTTGCGCGGCCGCTTGACCTGCGGGGCGGGCACTCCGGAGTAGACGACCTCGATTCGATCCGCCTGGACTCCCGCGTTCACCATTGCGGTCTTTACGGCCTGCGAGATGGCAATGAAGGCATCCACTCCGTGCCGGTACTTGAGACGAACCTGTTTTGGCGGAAAAGCGACGCGACGCGTCACGACCAGTTTCGTTTTTCTTATCCCGAGGAGCGCGAGCCTCGCGATCGAGTGCGTGCGAGCATCGTGCGCGTGCACGACCCCCGCGTCCCACTCCCGAGCTACCGCGCGGAGCTCGCGGGCGGAGCGAATGTCCCATTCCCCCCGCAATGTCAGCCGATAAGTGGGAAGCCCAGCGTGCTCGGCGCGCCTGATGAGGGGAGAGCCCGTAGGCGCGACGATGAGCGTGCGATACCCCAGGTCGCGAAGCCCGGTGGCGAGAAGAAATACCTGCCGCTGGCCGCCGCGCCAGCTGCGCCCGGAGTCGATGTGAAGAATCCGGGGCAGTTCCACTACGACTCGAGCTTCCGCGCGAACGCTTTGAACAGGCCCCGGTCCCACGGTTCGGCCGAGTCCGTCATCTCCTCGGGGTGCCATTGCACAGCCATCACCCACCAGTGTTCGTTCGTGGACTCGAGCCCCTCGATGATCCCGTCGGGAGACCGCGCCGTGACGCGCATACCATCGGCAACGCGTTTGACCGATTGGTGGTGAAACGAATTCACCGCGACGTGCTCGGCTCCGACCGCCGCGGCGATCAGGGAATCCGGCTCGATCGAGATCTCGTGCGAGCGCGCATCGCGGGGGCCCTCGTCGTCGTGTGCAATGTCGGTCTCGCACTGCGACGATATGTCCTGGACCAGACTTCCCCCGAGGGCGACGTTCAGTATCTGTATCCCCCGGCAGATCGCGAGAACCGGGGTTCCTCGTTTCTGCGCTTCCTTGATCAGAGCTGCTTCCGTCGCATCGCGCGCGGCGTTGACGGAAAGTACTTTTGCGTGGCGTTTTTCACCGTAGCGCGCGGGATCGACATCTTCGCCTCCAGTCAGCACGAGGCCCGCGACTGAATCGAGAACCGCCGACGCGGCGTCGGCGTTGGAGAGTGGCGGGACGACGAGTGGTATGAGCCCTGCATTTTCCAGGGCAGTCACGTAGGCGGCGGTCAGCCGGACACGCCTGGTATCGCCATCGAGGCGAATGCCAGCGGTAACAGCAACTGTGCAGGCTCGGACCGGCTTGCGCGCGGACGACACGAGTGATCTCACTTAGACAAGGTACGTTGGCACTGCTGCTCGCCGCCGCGTCGGCGACAAATGCACAGCCCCAAAGTCTGAGCGGCCTCCCCATTGCCTGCAAGGGGGAGCGCATCAGTCGGATCGATATTGATGCGAGTCCGCCCTTCCGCATCACCGGAAACAATATCTGGCAGCGGGCGGGACGCTTCGCGGCGAGGGAGCACGCGACGACCAGGGAGGCGGTGATCCGGCGGTATCTTGCTCTCCAGCTGGGTGACAGGTGCACGGAAGTCAGGCGTGCCGAGTCCGAGCGCATTCTCCGCGCGCAACCGTTCATCGCCGACGCGACCGTGCTCGCTTATGCGGACGAACAGGGGGGTGTCGTCCTCAGCGTCTCAACCGTGGACGAAGTCTCGCTGATCCTGAGCGTCGGGTTCGGCGGTGCCACCGGCGTACACGCACTGACGCTGGGAGAGGACAATCTCCTCGGCAGCGCCGCCCACCTGGAGGGAGGGTGGAAAAAGGGCGCACACTTCAGGGACATCTATGCCGGCAAGGCCATCGACTACCAGTTTCTGGGAAGACCCTACCAGTTTCGCCTGGAGGGGGGACGGCGTGAGCTGGGGAGCGATTGGTCGACCGAGCTGGCGCACCCGTTCCTCACCGATCTTCAGCGGCTTTCCTGGCGAACGACAGCCGGGAACTCGAGAGGATACTTCTACTTCCTGAGGCCGGGGGCTGATCCGGCGGCAATACTGGTCGAACGCTCTTACAGCGACATCGGCGGCGTAGTGCGAATCGGACCGCCACTCGGGAGTCTGGCGCTCGTCGGCGGATCGATATCGTTCGAAGACGAGAGTCCCGCAACGTCACCGATTCTGGTTACCGACACGGCTCTGCTGGCGGACACGAGTAAGGCGCTGATAAACAGGTACGTGAAGCACCAGACGGCCCGGCTCAACGCGCTGTGGGGCGTGCGCAACGTGCACTTCGTGCGGGTCAGCGGCTTCGATGCGTTGGAGGGCACGCAGGATCTCCGCACCGGGATTCAGCTCGCGACGTTATTGGGAAAGGGCGCAAGATTCCTTCGCGGGAACGAACGCGACTGGTTTGGCTCCAGTGCCCTGTATCTTGGGGCGGCAACCCCCATTTCCTACGCCGCACTCGACGTCGCCGGTGAAGGGCGTCGCGATGAGGACGGCAATTGGGACGGAATGCTGGCGCACGGACGTGCCGCGCTATACGTGAAGCCGTTCAACCGGCATACGGTGATGTCCGATCTCAAGTGGAGCGCCGGCTGGAAGCAGAGGATTCCGTTTCAGCTGACTTTCTCGGACCTGGATGGTGGTCTGCGCGGCTTCAGAACAGCCGATGTGGGAGGAGCCCGGCGGATGGTCGGTCATTTCGAGGACCGATACCTCATTGGTCGCTACAAGGAGCTCGCAACCATTGCGGTGGCGGGATTCGCGGAAGCCGGGAAGCTGTGGGCCGGCGATTCCCCTTTCGGGGTTAATACGCCGCTTTATGCCTCGGCCGGCGTGAGCGTGTTCATGGCCTTTCCGCCGCAATCGCGCCGAACCCTCAGAGCGGACTTGGCATTTCCGGTTAAAGGGCCGCGAGGTCACGGGTGGGAAGTGCGTTTGATCGGCACCGATCTCACGAGGATGTTCCGCGTCGAGCCGCGCGACATATTCAACAGCCGCGAGAGGTCGGTGCCGGCCTCGGTATTCAACTGGCCGTAGGCCGGATTCCCTCTAGCGAGACGGACCGGCGACGAACTCCCATCGTCCAAAGACCTGGGCGGTAACAATGAGATCCCCCGGAGCGATGGTGGTCGGCGGGGATCCACCTGACATTACGATGGCGCTCGCTGCGAACACGTTCCCCCCGGCGTTGTAGATCGGCTGTGAAATACCTCCGGAATTGAGCGCAATCAGGCGGCCCAGACTGCCACCGGCTGCCCGCGCCATTGCATCGGCGTCCGCGCGCGCCTGTCTCACCGCTTCCGTCATCGCGGTTCGTCGTGCCTCGTCGGTGTTGGAGGCCAGAAACTGAACCCCCGACACCTCGGTAGCTCCGCTGGCGATCGACGCATCGATGATCTTTCCAAGGTCCTCGAGTCGGTGGACTTCCGCTCGGATCGTGCTCCTCGCGACGAAGCCCGAAGGCTTTGGCTGCCCGTTCTTGGGATACTCGAAGTTTTGCGTGAGATTGTATCGGGAAGTAAGGAGTTGCCGATCGTTCAATCCAAAAGCACGCAGGACGCCCATGATTGATTCAAACCGCCTGGCGTTTTCCGAAGCAGCATCAACGGCATTCTGGGCAGGGTTCATCACGCCGATCGTCACGTACGCATAATCGGGAGCGAGACGCGTCTCGCCTCTACCGTTGGTCGTCAGCTCCGGCTCCTTCGCGGATGGCACAGGAGCCTGGCCCACGGAGCGCGATGACAACGCGCAGATCGACAATGACATCACGACAAAGCGTCTAAGCATGTTCTCTCCCCATGATGGATAGAGAGGAGACGTCAGATTCTGCAAACCTTGCACAGCGAGCCCTCTTGCGATCCTCGATGGGCAATGCTGACGCCCGATTACCGATTTCCTGCTGGAACGTCGCGCATCATTCTGCGCACCGGGATGACGAGCAGTCCGCACACAACCGCGGCGATGAAGAGGAACATCGAAGTCTGCCTGAACAGGATCGGCATCTGGGGCAGCTTCTCCGGATCGACGCTTCCGCCCACTAGTCCCGCCACGAGATTGCCCAGCGCGCTTGCCATGAACCAGACACCCATCATCTGGCCCTTGAACTTGATCGGCGCGAGCTTGGTCATCGAGCTTAGTCCGACGGGACTCAGTGACAGCTCGCCTACCGACTGGAAGAAATAACTCCACACCAGCCACCACGATGAGACGCGGACATTGCCCCCGCCCGCGATGACAATGTTCGCCGCGAATACCATCACCACAAATCCAACGCCGGCGAAGAACAGCCCCCATGCGAATTTGGCAATGCTCGACGGCGCTTTCCCGCGCTTGCCGAGCGCTATCCAGATCGCAGCGAACACCGGGGCGAGCGCGATGACGAACACGGAATTTGCTGCCTGGAGCCAGAGCGTCGGCATCTCCCATCCGAACACGACTCGATTGGTGAAATCGCGCGCGAAAAGATTGAGCGAGGTCGGTGCCTGCTCGAACGCGGACCAGAAAATCGCCGCAAAGAAGAAGAGAAGGATGATGACCACGACGCGCTTCTTTTCTTCGCTGGTCAGTCCGCCACCGACGAACAGATAAACGAAATACAGCAGCGCCGACCCGACGATGACGTACGTCATCTTCTGCGCGAGCGAAACAGCGTTGATATGGATCAGTCCGGTCATCGTCAACAGGACCAGCAGCGC
>JBGPHO010000111.1:0-8249 GCA_041484425.1 Gemmatimonadaceae bacterium | reverse complement strand
GCGGCGCTGAGAGCGTCGAAGTCGGCTACCCCGCCGCCGGTCCCTTCCGCGCGAGCGCTGAGCCCGCCGGCGGGATATCCAAGACCTTGAAGACTGAGCGCGCCCTGGGCTCCACCACGAGAGGCGACGATCGTGAAAAGTGCGATCGCGGCAAAGGATGATTTGCGCATCAGGGGAGCCTCAGGGGAACCTTGGAAGTAAAACTGATTCGCAACTTCGGCCGCAGGGCGGCTATGTCCTCGCTGGAGGAGAACCGAATCTCGAGCGGCGAATTTCCCTCGGTAGTGGATTTCAGGACGATTGCCCGCGGGAGGGTGTCAGGCCGCTGCGTGTGCCAGAGCGTAAACGCGCGCGCAAGCTCGACGTTCGTTGGTCCGGCTTCGCCCGGCTTGAGCTTGAGCGTGTCTACGGTAATGGCGCCGATGATTTGCGCGGCCTTCGAGGGGTCCGTAACGGCTTTGCCCGCCAGAACCACCTGTGGCAAGAGAGCGACGGTGTCGGTCGCATCGAGCCCAGTGTTCGGCAACTGATTGAGCACCAGAGTCGCGCGTATGACCGTCGCCGAGTCGATGATGCTGGACGGAATGTTGAAGAGGATGTAGACCCTGCGCGCGGGCAACCCACCCACCGAGAGCACGCTGGGTGGCGCCGTCGGCGGAGCCTTCGCGATCACCGTGTAGTCGGTGAGGTTGGCGGCAAGGATGGACTCTCCAGCCGGAGTCTTCGAAAAGGGAATGACCGTCAGCGGCTTCGTAGTGGTGTCCGGCGTCGCGCGGAAGAACATCATCGGCCCGAATAAACCCTCGGTGGAGATGAAGCGCATCTGCGTCGACCCGACGCTGACAGCTCGGAGTCCGACGCGGAGTGCCGCCCTGCTCTGAATCCTGGCGAGCACCGCCGCGTTCGAGATGTAGTACTTCAGCGTATCGGTCAGCTGGGCCCGCGCGAAAGTCTGGGACGAGATGAATCGATCGGGTCGGAAGAGGGCCAGCACGGCCGCCGAAGAAGTGTCGTTCGCCGTAGTGTCGACGTCATACGCCTCGATTGTAACCGTGTCCGCACCCTTGATCCTGGTCGTATCGAGTATGAGCCGGATGTAGGCGCTGTCTACGCTCGCGATTGGCCGCGCCGTGTCACCTACAGGTATGAAGGTCGCCGGCAGCGAGTCGAAGCGGATGATCACACGGGTATCGAGCGAGTCTCCGCGCGAAGCCAGCAGAAGTCCGGGCTCGGTACCCAGCCCGGAGAGAGCCGGCACCGTCGTGTCGACAACGACCGCGTCGAGGGTGACATTCTGGACGTCGCCGCCGATTTGCGGACAGAGAATGGGGCAAGCCCCCGAACTATCGAGATTCTCCGAACACGACAACATCGAAACAAACAAAGCCGCGGTCGCGAGCACTCGCGGCAGGATTGACGAAAGCTTCACTACACTCTTCCACGTGAAGGGTTCAGCACGAAAGCGTAAGGGAGCAGCTCGTGAAGCGTCCACGTTGCTTCCTTACCCTCGCGCGTGTAACTGGAAATTTTGATGTTCGGCGCGAACTCGTGCAGGACCTGCCTGCACGCGCCGCACGGTGGGGTCGGCTCGCTGTCGTCCGTTGCGATGGCGATCTCGTCGAAATCGGTTAGTCCTTGTGAGACAGCAGAAGCCACCGCAAGGGTTTCCGCGCAGATTGCCAGGCCATTCACTGAGTTCTCCACGTTGCAGCCCGTGATGAGCTCGCCGCTCCTGGCGCGCAGAGCCGCCCCGACGCGAAAGTTCGAATAGGGAGCGTACGCGTTGTCCAGCGCGCGCAGCGCGGCCTCCCGGAGGGAAGTGTCCTGCCTCGAGTCCCGCTTCATCAGACTACCAGCTCTGACAGAAACGATTTGCCGCGACCCCTGAAGGAGAGGCCAAACCATTCCGCAACGGTTGCGCCGAGGTCCGAGAATGTTTCGCGTTCCCCGAGGTCGCGCGGGACCACGCGCATCCCTCCCACCAGCAGTGGCACCCGCTCTCGCGCATGATCGGTGGAAGGCGTTGTAGGATCATTGCCGTGGTCGGCCGTAATGAACAGCAGATCGTCCTCTTTGAGCCGCGATGTGATGGAAGGCAGTGCCGCGTCGAATTCGCGCAACGCACCATAAAACCCCGCAACGTCGTTGCGGTGCCCGTACAACTGGTCGAAATCTACTAGGTTGGCAAAAAGGAGCCCACTTTCCGCGCTCGACAGCCAATCCTTGATTCCGCGGATGCCCTCGGCGTTCGACGCAGTGTGACGCGACGTGAGCGACCGTCCGGCGAACAGATCATCCACTTTGCCGACACCGGCGCGCGGGATCCCCGCTTTCGACAAAGCATCCAGCAGCGTTTCCGACGGAGGCTCGATCGAATAGTCGCGGCGGTTTGCCGTCCGCCTGTAGCCGCCGGGCGCTCCCTCGAACGGGCGCGCGATCACTCGCGATACGTCGTTGGGAGGCACGAGCATTTTCCGCGCGATCTCGCAGGCGCGATAGAGCTCGTCGAGTGGAATGACTTGTTCGTTGGCGGCAACCTGAAAAACCGAGTCCGCCGATGTGTAGACAATCCAGCTGCCGGTCGCGCGCTGCTCGGCCGCGTACTTCTCGATGACATCCGTCCCGCTCCCGACGACGTTTGCGATCACGCCACGGCCGGTCTCGCGCGAGAATTTCTCCAGCACCTCGCGCGGGAATCCACTTGGGAATGTGGGGAAGGCGCTCTGGAGGTGCACTCCGGCGATCTCCCAGTGACCGGCGGTGCTGTCTTTGCCCGCTGATGCCGGACGCATCGTGCCCCAGGCTCCGACCGCGTCACCGCGGCGACGCATCCCCTCGAGCGGGCGAATATTTCCCAGCCCGAAACGCTCCAGACGCGGCAGAGCGAGACCACCGCACGCGCGCGCTACGTTCCCGAGCGTGTCGCTTCCGGAATCTCCGTAGCGGTCCGCGTCGGGAGCCTCGCCGATGCCTACGCCATCGAGAATGAGGATGACGGCACGCCTCAACGGCGGGCCTCCGTATAGTCCCGCTCGATTCTGGACCGGAGCCCTGTGAGGAGCTCATACGGCGAAATGCCCGCGTCGTCCGCCACGCGCTCGACCGTGAGGACGGTGTCCCCCGCCCTGCCAATCAAAGTGGCGACGTCTCCGACTTCGCATCGAACCGTCGTGACATCTATCATCGTCATGTCCATGGTAACTGTGCCCGCGACGGGAGCCAACGTACCTCCTACGAGCACGGACCCACGTTCGCTGAGAGACCGCGGGTAGCCGTCGGCGTAGCCGACTGCGAGCGTTGCGATTCGCGCCGCCCGCTCCACCCGAAGCGTCGCGTCATAGCTCACGGTGTCGCCTGCCTGGAGATCTCTGATCTCGACGATCGGAGCCCGAAGGTTGACGACCGGCTCTGGTTGGATCGCCGCGCTCCTCCCGCTGCCCACGCCGTAGAGAAATATCCCGGGACGCACGAGATCCCACTCGCTCCTGCCCTGGCGCGCGATGGCGGCGCTGTTGGCCGCGTGCAGCAGTCTCGGACGGGACGGGAGCGATGCCACCGCATCGCGGAAAAGCCGCCCCTGTGCCTCGAGGCTTCCGTCGTCGAGCTCGGCGGAATGAAAGTGCGTGAACGCGCCTTCGGGGGGCAACAGTTCCGTCAGTTGCCTGATCTCGCCGACCTGTCGCCACGGAATGCCGGCGCGACTCATCCCGGTGTCGATCGAGAGATGCCACGCACCTCCTCCAGCGCGACGCCATGCCTCGATCTCCGCCGGGAATCCGAGCGTCGGAGTCAGTCGCGCGGAGCGGGCGCGCGTTAGCTCCTGGTCCAGCAGTGGGGTGAACACCACGACCGGACGCGTAACGCCCAGGTCGCGAAGCTCCTCGCCTTCAGCGACGGTGGCAACTCCGTAACCCCACGGCTCCAGAACATCGAGCGCGCGCAATGCCGCGGCCGCACCCAGCCCGTAGGCGTCCGCCTTGATCATCGGCAGCAGCGGAACGCCAGCGCGCCGCGCGACAGACGCTCCATTACGCTGCAACGCGCCAAGATCGATCTCGACCCGGGCGCGAGCTAAAGAGTGCTTCATCAACGCTTAGTTTATGTTGCGGGTAGTATACCCCCGACCACTGGTGCCTTCAAGAAAAACGACGCCTCCGACCTCACACTGCATGGAAAGAACACACTCACTCAACGACACGCTCGCACTGATGCGCGATCTCCGCGCCCGCTGCGAATGGGACGCGGCGCAGACGCACGAGTCGCTTCGCCCGTACCTGATCGAAGAAGCGCACGAGCTCGACGAGGCGATCCGTCTCGAAGACGACAAGCTAGTGCGAGAGGAGCTGGGCGATATGCTGCTGCAAGTTCTCTTTCACTCGGTGCTGGCGGAGGAACGCGGCGCTTTCGCATTCGGCGATGTGGCGGAAGGTCTCATCACCAAGATGAGGGGGAGGCATCCGCACCTCTACGGCGACGCGGCGAAAGAGCCCTGGGAGCGAATGAAGTCGAAGGACCGCAAGAGCATCGCGGACGGGCTCCCCGCCGGGCTGCCGGCTCTGCACCGCGCGCATCGACTACAGGACCGCGCAGCGGGTGTGGGGTTCGACTGGCCCAACGTCGACGGACCGGCCGAGAAAGTCGAAGAGGAGCTGGGCGAAGTCCGGGCTGAGCTCGAGAAATCGCCGCCGCGCAAGCCCGGCATTCCTCCTGTGCTCGACGAGCGTCACTACGCTCTCGAGGCCGAGCTCGGCGACCTTTTGTTCGCGGTCGTCAATCTCTGCCGGAAGGCGGGCGTCCATTCATCGATCGCGCTCGACAAGGCAAACGCGAAGTTCGAGCGCCGGTTTCAGCGGATCGAAAAGATGGCGCGGGAGCGAGGGATCGACGTTCCCCACGCCGGGCTCGACAAGCTCGACGCGCTTTGGGAGGAGGCCAAGACAGAGGAGGCTACTGGGTAGTCAGCGCTTTTCGTATTTCCAGTTCCGCGATTTCCCCTCGGCCATCCACTCGACAGCAGTATCGACACGGCGCTTCCGCGTGTCTTCTCCTTTCGCTTCGGAGATCCAATCCGCGTACTCCCGTTTGTGGCTCGGCGGGAATTCCTCAAAAGCCGCGGCTGCTTTCCTGTTCTTCTTCAGCGCTCTCGTCAGCTCCGCGGGCACGGCCACCGCCTTTTTTGCCTTCGGCCTCGAACGTGAGGGATTTTTCACGCCGTCCTCGCGGAGCTTCATCGCCTGCTTGATGTAGCCCGCGATCGTCTTCTTCGAGGGGAGATCGGAAACTTTAGTTATGCGCCCGAAATTCCCCATCGCTTCGCGCGTCCCGTCGCCCACGATCAGCGATCCCTTCCAGATGTTGAAAGCACAGTGTTCCTTGAACGACGCCATTCCGCAAAGAATGCCCTGGTAGTCGAAATGGGGCATGCTCCACTTGATGGTCTCTTCGACGTCCGGGCAGGCATCGTGGACGATCTCGCGGAGGTGCAAAAGAATCGGCTTGGCGAAGTCGGCCGACTTCGCGATGTAGGCATCTACGCGGGGATCACGTTTCCCCATGGCGCAACCTCCTTCGCAGCTTTCGGTGATGAGTTGACCAGAACTGCGTTTGCCGCCAGTGACTCGGCTCGAATTAGCTGATCCAGGTTCCCAGAGCGAGCGCCCAGACTGCCAGGAGGATGCCGGCGACGGCCAACGCTCCGAGCGCCGCACAAAGCGCGCAAAGCGCCTCGAATAGTCCGGCCGTCCTCGGCCAGAATCGATTCGCGAGACCGGAGCGCACTCGGTCCAGCAGCCCCCAGGCTCCGTAGGAAAAGAGAAGAGCCGCCGCACAGGCAGTCACGAGGTGCGCCGCATGGTCCCAACGAAGCGCCGCGACAAATACTCCCGCGCCCACCGCCGCATCGATTGAGAGGCGGCGCACGGACGCGGCGCGGGCCCTGTGGGCCAGGAATTCGAACAGGCCGGCGTCAGGTCGGAGCGCCGAGAGAACCATCATGAAAAGAAAACTTTCACCGCGGCGGCGATTCCGCCAGATGAATCGCTACTCTGAGGTTTCTTCCTCCGCCTCCACACCGTGCTCGACGATGTCGCCGGGCTTGAAAAGAATCCCCTCCAGGATCTCGCGCCATTTGGGCTTTCGCCGCAGCAGGAACTCGAGGTCCATCCCGAAATGCTTGAACTCCTCGTGCTGCGCGTTGCGCATGATGTCACGCGCCGAGCGGTCCTTCTCGAGCGAGAGGCGCTGCTCGTACCAGCCGATCGCCTCGGCCTCCTCGATCATCGAGGTGATCATCCGCGCAAAGGTGCGCGTTTTCGCTGAGAGCTCGCTCGCCGGCTCGTGGTACTGCTCGAATCCCATTGGAATGTCCTCAGTGTGCGCGTGTGCCCGGCATGGTAAGCCGGTCCAGAATTACGGACGCAGACGATTCATCGTTCGAGGGAAAGCGATCGCTTCGCGAATGTGATGGATTCCGCAGATCCAACCCACCGTTCTTTCCAGCCCGAGCCCGAAGCCGGAGTGGATAAACGTGCCGTACTTCCTCAGGTCCAGATACCAGTTGTAAGCATCGACGGGCAAGCCTTCTTCCTTGATCCTGGCGAGAAGCTTGTCGTGATTGTCCTCGCGCTGCGAGCCGCCGATGATCTCCCCATAGCCCTCCGGCGCCAGCAAGTCGTCGCAAAGGACCGTGCGCGGATCCGCCGGGTTCTCCTTCATGTAGAACGCCTTCGCCTGCTTCGGATAATTGTAGATGAAAACTGGGGTGTCGTGCCCTTCGACCAGCAGTGCCTCATCCTCCGCGCCGAGATCGTCGCCCCACTTCACCGAGCTTCCCTTCGCCTGGAGCATCTTTACCGCATCGCTGTAGTCGACGCGGGGAAAAGGCGCCTTGATCTTCTCGAGCCGAGAGGTGTCGCGCTCCAGCTCCTTCAGCTCTGGCTGCCGGCGGTCGAGAACGCGCGCCACGATGTAAGAAACGAACTCCTCCTGAAGGCGCATGTTGTCGTCGGAGTCGTTGAAGGCGACCTCAGGCTCGACCATCCAGAATTCGGTGAGATGTCGCCGCGTCTTGGATTTCTCGGCGCGAAACGTCGGTCCGAAGCAGTAGATCTTCCCCAGCGCGGCGGCAGCCGCCTCGCCGTAGAGCTGGCCGGTTTGCGCCAGGTATGCGGTGCCCAAATCGAAATACTCGGTGCCGAAGAGTCCGCTTCGCTCACCAATCGCCGCGGTGAGGATCGGGGTATCCACGAGCGTGAAATCCCGCTCATAGAAAAAATCGCGGATCGCCTGCTCGACCTCGTGCCTCACGCGCGCGATCGCGCGCTGCTTCGGCGTGCGCAGCCAGAAATGCCGGTTGTCGAGAAGGAAGTCGATGCCGTGCTCCTTCGGCTGGATCGGATAGTCGATTGGGCTCTCTCCGTAAATGGACAGATCCTTGACTCCGAGCTCGAATCCGCCGGGAGCGCGCGCATCGGGACGGACTTCGCCTTCGATCTCGATGGACGTCTCCTGTGTCAGCTTGCCGAACTGATCCCACGCCTCGGGTGAGACGGCGTTCTTGACGAGCACGGCCTGGAGCAACCCTGTCCCATCGCGCATCACGATGAACGCGACCTTGCCCGACGATCGGACGTGTGTGACCCAGCCGCGCACCCGCACGGCCTGGCCGGAGTGTGACGGTAGCTCAGAAATTCGCGAATAAGGGACGGCAGTCATGATGTAGTAGTCGGGAGGAGCGCTCGGGCGGCAAGCTAGACGGCTTCAATAGGCAGTGTCAACCGCCGAGGTGGCCCGACTCGAGGTCGAGGCGTGCGGATTTATTCTTTTCCAATATCTAATTAGCGTCGCGATCTGGCATCCACAGAACTGAGGCAGGGAGCTCTTGGCGTTGCAGCTCATTGCTCGGAGCTCTCATACTGGCGTTAGGGTTCGGCGGATTCTGGCATCACGCATCGATCGAGATGTTTAGGAAGACTCGCCGGACAACGAATCCGCGAATCCAGAACCCGTCGGAAAAGCTCCAGGCGATCAGCTGCAAAGCCGACGGCTCCCTGCTTTGGTTCTGTGGATGCCAGACGAGGCGGGAGCGTCTCAGCCTGGAGGTTGTTAGCGCGTTAACCGATAAATGAGAATCGCCGCGCGCTCGGTCGCCGGCCCGATCGAGCGGAGATCTACCCGCTCATCGGGCGTGTGGGATCTCATTCCCTTCACGCCGAGTCCGTCCAGCGCGTCGACATACTCGGAGATGTATG
>JBGPHO010000110.1:0-8318 GCA_041484425.1 Gemmatimonadaceae bacterium | reverse complement strand
CGTGACGTGCGTGGTGCCAGGCAACACGGCGAGCCGGGACCGCGGAAGACCCACGAGATCGCCGGGCACTCCGCCGCCGAGCAGCCTGAACATCTTCACGACGTGCTCCGGACGCACTACGTCGGCATCGCCGACGATGAGCATCGTCGGCGCCTTGATCGATCGAACCTGGTCGTCCGACAGGCCGCGCCAGGTCAGGTCGAGAACTTTTATTTTTTCGACGAGCTTGGGCCAGTCGCCCTTGTTGGGAGCAATCCTCATGTACGCCCTGAGCCACGGCGTCCCGGCGAAAGCGTCGGGCGTCATTTTCTTTTCCCCCTCGAACAGCTCGGGATAAAAGCCATCGGGGTCATAGCTCGCTCCCCCGGCGAACACCAGCTTGCGCACCAGCTCCGGATGCCGAACAGCGACGTACATTGCGACGCCGCCCCCCATGCTGTAGCCAACAAAGTCCGCGTTCGTGACCCTCAGCTGCCGTAGCAACTCGGCGACATCGTCCGCCATCTGCTCGTAGGTGAGCGGACGATCGATGTCCGCGGTGCGACCATGACCCTGTTGCTCGATCGCGATGACTTGGCGCGTCTTCGCGATCGTTGGCAGAATCTTTCCGAAGTCGGACTCGATATTCGAGAACGCACCGTGGAGGAACACGATCGGCCTGCCGCGCTGGGGGCCGCGAACCTCGTAGTACATCTTGAGGCCGTTCACGAAGGCGTAGCGGCCGCCGGCGCCCCTGCGGGCGGCACGCTGCGCTGACGCAGTCGACGCATCGACGAGCATCGCCGCGGCCACGGCGAACGCCAGGAGTCGCAAAAAGGCCCGAGCGTTCGTGGTCGTTCTCATTGTCTCATCTCCGTTTTTTCAGCGCCGCAGCGGAATCAGGGCGCGCACCTTGTCGTCGCGCAGGTAGAGCCCGCCCCACACGAATAGCGCGATATACACCGGAAAGAGCGCCGTGCTCACCAGCGGGGCGCCAGCACGAACCTGCGTAGCGATGGCGCCGCCGAGGTAGCCCGTGAGCAGAATCGCGCCGAGGACGGACGTGCGTGGAATCACGTAAAGCGCGATACAGACGAGCTCGACGATCCCGAGACCGCGCGCAACACCTAGCGGGAACCCGAGCTGGGCAAATGCCTCGACGACTGGCGTGATCTTCAGCACGTGGATGACGGCGTCGAACAGCATGAACAGGACAGCGAGGCCACTGATGATACGTCCGGCCCACAAATTCCTGCTCGAGGTCGAAGAACTTTGAATGTCAGGTTGCACGACTTTTTTGCCTCCGAAGTGAATGCTGATCGTTTGACTGGAGAAATCCAGGGCGCCGCGATCGTGTTTCTAAGATTGGCTCACCGCGGGCTCGACCCGTTCAGGCACAAGCGGGCACGGTCGAGCAGCAGCTCGCGCTCGCGGGCGTTACGCGTGAGCGAAGCCGCGTGCTCGAATTCCGGACGCGCCTCCTTGAGCCGGCCCAGCTTTACAAGAAGATCGCCCCGCACGCTCGGCAGCAAGTGGTACGTCTTGAGCGATGGCTCGGCACCTAGTGCCTCGACCAGCTTGAGGCCGGCCGCCGGACCATATGCCATCGAGACCGCGACGGCGCGATTCAACTCGACGATTGGTGACGGCGTGAGCTCGGCGAGCGCGTCGTAGAGAGCCACGATACGCTCCCAGTCCGTTTCCGCGGCGGCGCGCGCCCTCGCGTGACACGCCACGATTGCCGCCTGCAACGCGTACGGGCCACGCGCGCCTCCGAGCTGCTCGGCGCGCGCAAGTGCAGCGAGACCGCGACGGATGAGGAGCTGATCCCAGCGTCCGCGGTCCTGATCGAGCAGGAGAATCGGCTCCCCTGACGGACCCGTTCGCGCGCGCAGGCGGGACGCCTGGATCTCCATCAGCGCGACGATCCCGTGAACCTCCGGCTCGTTCGGCGCGAGCTCGGCTAGAATGCGCCCGAGACGAACCGCGTCCTCGCAGAGTGCGGGTCGCGTCCAGTCGTCACCCGCGGTTGCGGAGTAGCCTTCGTTGAATACGAGATAGATGACGCCCAGCACCGACGACAGGCGCGCGTCGCGGTCGGCACCGCGCGGAACTTCGAACGGCACTCGCGCCTCGGCCAGCGTTCGCTTGGCGCGCACGATGCGCTGCGCGACCGTGGCCTCCGGAATGAGGAACGCGCGCGCTATCTCATCGGTCGTGAGACCTCCGAGCAGGCGGAGCGTGAGCGCAACGCGTGCTTCCGTGGAGAGAACCGGATGACAGGTTGTGAACATGAGGCGGAGAAGATCGTCGCCGATGTCGTCATCGAGCGCGGCATCGAGATCCGCCACGGTCATTTCCTGCTGAGTGTCCAGCTCGCGACCCAGTTCCTCGTGCTTGCGCTCGATCCGCTTGCCTCGCCGGTGCATGTCGATCGCGCGATGCTTCGAGGTGGCCATGAGCCAGGCGCCCGGATTGTCCGGGATTCCAGATTCCGGCCACCGCTCCAGCGCGGCCAGGAGTGCGTCCTGGGCGAGATCTTCAGCGAGACCTACGTCGCCCACGATCCGCGCGAGACCGGCGATGAGCCTGGCGGACTCGATCCGCCAGACTGCATCGATCGCGCGATGTGTCTCGGACACGGCCGCCTGTTATCCTCGCGCGGCCGGCTCGGCGCGCTGGCGCTCCCCTTCCCTGCTGAATTGCAGCGTCGGCTCGGCCACGAATGCCGGCTGATCGTGCATCAAGCGAATCTCGCTCTCGCCCTCTCCCACAACCTTGAGGAACCGCTTTGCCAATTCAACCGCTTCTGCCTTGGAGTTCACGTTGACGATCGCGTAGCCGGCAATCAGCTCCTTCGTCTCCGTGAATGGTCCGTCTGTGACGGTGGCCTTTCCATCGGCCAGGATCCGCACGCGCGCAGCACCCTTCGAGCTTGGCTGGAGCCCATCGCTGGCGATCAGCACCCCGGCCTTGGCCATCTCTCCGATCAGCTGACCCATGTCCGCCATTTCCTTTTCGGTCGGCGGCGCGTCGGTCTCCCGGCCTGGCTTGTACAGCATCATGTAACGCATTTGGCTGCTTCTCCCTGAGAATTTGTGTCGGTGATGATCGAGGCTATCGCTTCGCGTTCTTCGCCATCTGCTTCCCGATCCGCTCCTCTTGCTTCCTCAGCTCAGGAGTGAACTCGGGACCGAAATCGTCTGCCTCGAACACCTGGCGAATCTCGATCTCGGATTCCTTGCCCGGAAATGGATTGGGGCTGCGCTTGACCCATTCGATGGCCTCTGCGAGCGATTTTACCTGAAAGAGCCAAAAGCCCGCGATCAGCTCCTTCGTCTCGGCGAAGGGTCCGTCGATCACAGTCCGCTTGCTTCCCGAGAACCTCACGCGCGCGCCCTTCGAGCTCGGGTGAAGTCCCTCAGCCGCGAGCAGCACACCGGCCTTCACCAGCTCTTCGTTGAACTTCCCCATGTCGGCAAGGAGCTTCTCGTCGGGGAGGACGCCCGCCTCCGAATCCTTGTCGGCCTTCACAACCACCATGAATCGCATTGCAGTCTCTCCTGAATGGTTTTGGATTCCGGAGCCGCACGTCCGGACGGTTTCTCCCCCGGCCTAGTCGGGCTCTACCAACGCGACGAACGAGCCGCCGCGAAATCGACAAGTCGCGGTGGCTTTTTTCCAGGAGATGCCAAGTTGTTGAAAAATCAGATCTTTCGCGACACGAGGCCTGAGGTTCACGCTCCTCCGACTGTTTTGAGATATGCCGCAAAGCGATCGAAGCTCTGGCTCCAGCCGCCCTCATGTCCGTTGCGCTCATCGACCGACTTGAAGATGCCCTGGTGGAAAGTCATCTCGGTTTTCCTGCCGCGTTCCGCGAAGGTGATGGTAACCAGCATTTCGTGGTCGGGTTGCGCGTCCCAGATGAAAGTGAACGAGATCTTCTCCGGTGGGACAATCTCACGATAAACACCGTGCTGCCAAAGGTCCTTCCCGTCGGGTGAGCGCATGAGCGCGCGCCACTTTCCGCCTGGCCTGGAGTCCAGCTCCACCACCGGCGCGGTGAATCCCTCCGGACCCCACCACTCCTTCGCCTGCTCGGGATCCGACCACACTTTCCAGACGAGATCGCGCGGCGCATCAAAGGTGCGCTTGATGACGAGCGTCTGCTCCGCCGGTGCGGCGTCGCGCTTATTTGCTGCGCTTGTGACGGCCATTCTGCTTCTCCTTCTTTTGGAGTTCCTGTAAATAGTTGTCCAGACGATCGAAGCGCTGCTCCCAGAAGCGTCGGTAGTGACCGACCCAATCGGAGACGTCCTTGAGCGGCGCCGCCTGGAGACGGGCGGGTCGCCATTGCGCATCCCGGCCGCGGGAGATCAACCCCGCATCCTCGAGCACCCGCAAGTGCTTGGAGACGGCGGGGAGACTCATCCGAAACGGTTTCGCGAGTGCCGTGACCGAGGTCTCACCGCTCAGGGCGAGTTTGGAGAGGATCGCCCGACGAGTGGGGTCGGAGAGAGCGCTGAAAACGGTCGAGAGGGGGTCGGCAGGCATTGCTTGATAAACCGTTGGGTTAAATAACTAGTAGGTTAAATAAGGCTGGTACCGCGACTTGTCAAGGGTGGGAACTGCAACCGCGAACTGAACAAGGTTGTAGGTGCGAGGTGTAGGTGCGAGGTACGAGGGCCAGGCATGCCCATGCATCCGTACCCCATTCAGATGCCCTGCAACCACGCCTCGCTTGTGTCGGCGATCTCATCGAGTACCTGGGCATCTGTCTTACCCGAGGACTTGAGGACGTGAAAGCTGTGATCCGCGCCTTCCACCCAATGCATCTCCCACTTCGTCGTCACGCGCTTGAGAACCGCTTCCATGAGGCTCGGCGTACAGAATGGATCACGAGTGCCGTTGAAGCAGATCACCGGGACTTTGATCGCGGGCAGGTGAGCGTCGCGCAGCTGTTCCGGCTTGCCGGGAGGATGCAGCGGATACGCCAGCAGCAGCAGCCCATTACACTCGAATCCCTCGGCGGCGAGCATTGATGCGGCTCGGCCACCCATCGAGCGTCCGCCGATGATGAGCGTCCGGGGACTCAGTTCCTCGCGGGTCCGCGAGATAACCGCTGACATACACTCCTTGAGTCGCGGCATGGGGTCGGGGCGCCCGGATTTCTTTTCCTTGTAGAGGAAATTGAACCGCACTACGCCGAGCCCGCGCTCACGCAGGGCGTTCGCGGTCTGAACGATTCCGCGATCGTTCTTGTTTCCGCCGGCGCCGTGTGCACAAACGAAGACTATCCCCTGCTCTGCCCCGCCCGTCGCCGCATCGAAGACCGCCGAGGTTTCCTCACCGCCGACCGGGACGCGCCACTCACCGCCCGCCTGCTGTCGTTCACGTTCAGGCATAATTTCAAACTTATCATCTGCTCGTGATGTGCGTGATTCTTGCGCTCAACCATCTTATGATGCGACGCACGTTTCTTCATTTTTCTCTGCTCGTCGCAGCCTCCGTTGCCGCCGCCTGCGGGTCGCCCGCCCGCCTGCCGGTTTCCGCCGAGACGGGTGTCCATCCCGTCATCCCGCGGCCGAAAGAGTCGCTGATTCCGGTCATAAACGTGGTGACGGCGAAGGGCTGGCCGAACGACGCCACACCGGTGGCAGGCGATGGACTCACGGTTCGCGCGTTCGCTCGCGGGCTCGACCATCCCCGCTGGCTATACGTGCTTCCGAACGGTGACGTGCTCGTGGCGGAGACCAATGCCCCGAAGAGGCCGGATGACAATAAGGGAATCAAGGGATTCTTTTTCAGATTTTTTCAGGCGAAGTCAGGCAGCGGCGTGCCGAGCCCGAATCGCATCGTCCTTCTGCGTGACACCGACGGAGACGGGATCGTCGACACGCGCTCCGTGTTTCTGTCGGGACTCTATTCGCCCTTCGGCATGGTGCTGGTCGGCGATTCGCTCTACGTCGCGAACAGCGACGGGATCGTGCGCTTCCCGTACACTACCGGCGTGACGAACATCGTTGCGCCCGGAGTAAAGCTGGTCGATCTGCCAGCCGGCCGCATCAATCATCACTGGACGAAAAACGTCATCGCCACTCCGGATGGGATGAAGCTCTACGCCTCGGTCGGCTCCAACAGCAACGCAATGGAAAACGGATACTTGCGCGAGCAGAACCGCGCGGCGATCTGGGAGATCGATCGGGCCACCGGAAAGCACCGCGTCTTCGCGACAGGGCTTCGCAATCCGGTAGGTCTGGCGTGGGAACCGGAGAGCCACGCTCTGTGGGTGGCGGTGAATGAGCGCGACGAGCTCGGCAGCGATCTCGTCCCCGACTACATCACGTCGGTGCGCGACGGGGGATTCTACGGCTGGCCGTTCAGCTACTACGGCAGGCACATCGATTATCGAGTGGAGCCGCAGCACCCCGAGCTTATCGAACGCGCGATCGTCCCCGACTACGCGCTCGGGCCCCACACCGCATCGCTCGGCCTCACCTGGTCCGGAGCGAAAGCGCTGCCGCCGCGTTTCAACGATGGAATGTTCGTGGGGCAGCACGGCTCCTGGAATCGCAAGCCGTGGAGCGGGTACAAGGTGATCTTCGTTCCATTCACGAACGGAAAACCGAGCGGCCAGCCGATCGATGTCCTGACAGGATTCCTCAAAGAGAATGGAGAGGCGATGGGGCGGCCCGTTGGCGTCGCGATCGACAAGGAGGGAGCGCTGCTCGTGGCCGATGACGTCGGGAATACTATCTGGCGGGTCACCCGTAGCGTTGTTCACTGATCGCTGCGCGACAGCTGGCAGGACACCGGACTCGGACTCAACCAGGCGTCAGCGCGCCTCACTCGGACTAAGCCCCATCTCATCGAGAAAACGGTGACCTCCAGTGGCCTTCTCGCCCCGGGATTTCACCCGCGTCATCACAAGACGATCGATCGTCCGCGTCATTCCGACGTAAAGGAGCCGCCGCGCCTCTTCGAGATCCAGCTTTCCCAGCACGCCGTTTCGCGGCGTTGGAATGAGCTGCTCGTCCTCTACGCCCACGATGTACACCCGCGAGAACTCCAGACCCTTGGTGGAGTGCATCGTCAGCAGATTCACGCGGTTCTTCTGCGGCTCGGCTCCATCGTACCTGGAAAGAACAGCTCGCTCGAGAAACGCGGATATCTGGACCGATAGCTCGCCAACGGCGCACGCCTCGATCAGGCGGCGCAATCTCCCCATCGTCTCGGGGTATCGCTTCTCGGCCGAGCGCTCTGCGCGCAGCCGCTCCATGAGCTGATGGCCGCCGAGGAGAGTGATGAGATCATCGACTGTCGGGAGTGTGACATCTCCGCTCAGCTCACGCTCCGAGTCATAGCGATCGAGGCAATCGCTGTGGCGGCCGAGCGAGTAAGCGGGAACGTACTCGAAGATCTTCCGCGCTTCGTCGCATAGCGTATCGCGATCGCTGAGAGCGAGCGCGACGCCCAGCTGATCGAGAAGATTCACGAGCGCGGTCTTGCGGGCATATTCGATCCTGGTTTCGCTCAGCATCGGGAAGAGCTTCGCCAGGGTGCGACAATCGTCGAGCGCGCGGTGAGACTGGCCGGTCGGAATGCCGTAGCGTTTGGCGAGGTGCTCGAGCCGCCGGCTGGTGGCGTGCAGCGTTCGGGCCAGGGGGAGCGTGTCGTAGGTCGAGAAGTCAGTCCCGTGCGGAAGCGCTGCCGCCATACGACGGAGGATCGGGAAGTCGAACATATAGCCGTTGTGCGCGACCAGCACGTCCGAGCCGCAGAACGCCCGGAACTCCAGCCACATCGTCTCGAAGTACGCCGCGTCGGCCACATCTTCTTCGGAGATGCCGTGCGTCGCCATCGCGCCGGACGTGATCGGCACGCGTGGCTTCACCAGCGTACGGTATTCGTCCGTGATTTTGCCGTTCCGGACCCGCACGGCAGCGATCTCCACGATCTCGGCACCCTCGACGTCCTTGTCCGTGGTCTCGAGATCAATGGCCGTGAAGTCGCGGAAGGTGCTGGCGAATGATTTCGTGCGCACGAGCTGCGCGGTCTTGAAGAGTCCGAGTCCGAATCCAAGCGAGGGGAAATCTTCCGGCCTAATGCGCTGCGCGTCGGCGGCCGGCGCTCCCCCAAGAGACACCGAGCGCACCCCCATCTCCATCAGCATTTTCTTGGCGGCAATCTCAACGCCGCCCGAGCGCGGAATCCAGACCGATCGCCCGTCAGCGATGGTCCGCACGATACGCTCGGCCATGGCAACCACTTCTTCGTGCGACGCCGGATCGCTCAGATCTTCCTGATGCTCCTCGAGAATCGTGCGGTACGTGCCGACT
>JBGPHO010000109.1:0-8327 GCA_041484425.1 Gemmatimonadaceae bacterium | reverse complement strand
GCCGCAACTCGGGGGCGGGGCTGCGCGCGGCGGGGCAGCCGCAACGATGCGTCGAGCTCGCTCAGATACGCAAAACCCGGGACGAATCCGAGCAGGTCGACCGTGTAAGCCCTTCCGGCGTGGCGCGCGATGACGTCTTCCACTGAAAGACCGGTGGAGGCGGCCACAGCCTCGAGGTCAATTCCATCGTACCGCACCGGGATTCGGTGCTCGCGCGACTGCGCCGGCTTCGCCCCCGACTGCGTGGCGCGATCACACACCGCCATGACGGCCGCTGAGATCTCCTCATACGACGCGCGGAGCGGATCGTAGAACGCTGTGAGTGCGAGGTACGCCGGAACGACGTCCTCGACGTGCGGAATCTTCGCGGCTTCCAGCGCGCGCGCCGTGGCATGAACGCGACGTAGGAGTCCGGCACTCCGCTCACCGCCGAACACGATGGTGACGGCCGAGTCGCCGAGCGGGTGGGCGCGGAGCGGTGTGGAGGTCAAGCGGCGAACGGCCCGATCGTCACACCTGATTCCCTGAGCCGGGCGTTCAGTACGCGCAAGATCGACGCTGCGTCGACATTGTCACCGTGAACACACAGCGATTCAGCCGCAATGTGGAGCTCGGAACCGTCGTCCGCGGTGATCGTCTGCCCTTTGACGAGCATCACCGCGCGCTGGACTGCGCTCCTCACATCGTGGATTACCGCTCCCGGCTCGTCGCGCGGAACCAGCGTCCCATCAGGCTTGTAGGCTCTGTCTACGAACGCCTCGGTCGCGAACGCTATCCCCGCGCGCTCCGCGGCGCGAGCCATCTCGCTGCGCGGAAGCCCCAGCAGTGTTAGTGATGCTTCGACATCGCGAATCGCCGTTACGACCGCGGTCGCCGCGTCGCGATCACGGGCGGCCCGATTGTACAGCGCGCCGTGCGGTTTTACGTACGAGAGTTTCGCCCCCTCGACTCCGCACACCTCGCGCAGAGCGCTGATCTGGTAGGCCACGTGGCGTGATATTTCTCTCGCCGGAAGGCCGAGCTCGCGCCTGCCGAAGCCCGGAATGTCCGGATACGAAGGATGCGCGCCAATCGTGACACCGCGGAGCTTCGCCGCCCTCACCGTGTTCCGCATCGTAGTCGCGTCGCCGGCATGGAAGCCACAGGCGATGTTGACGGAGGACACAAGGTCGAGCAGCGCCTCGTCGTGCTCGGCGCGGGAGCGGCCAAAGCCCTCTCCCAGGTCGGCGTTGAGATCTATCGTGAGGAACAAGCAGGTCAGCCGCTATTTCTTGCGGCCTTTCTTCCCGCCACTCACCGGCTTGGCCTCGACGACTTGCCACGTCTCGTCGTCGTCCTCGAAGCCGCCACGCGTGACCTTGGGCAGGAGCTTCTCGCGCACCACCACAGGCGCGAGCCAATATGTGAATCCATCATCCGCTTCAACGGGCAGCCACGCGAATTTGGTGCGGACTCGCTCGTCGCCAATCTTGCCGTGCGGATCACTTCTATTCTTCCACTTCACGCTGTTTTCCCTCGCTTCTGCATCTAGATGCGGTCTTCGAGTCCCTTTACGCCCGACATCTCGGCGCAGCTCGCGCAACAATAGAAAATTCCTTTATTCTCGACGCCGTGACCGATGATCTTGCAGCCGCAGTGCGAGCACTTCGGCGCCAGTGCATGGATCGCGCATTCGAACGAGTCGAAGGTATGGGCTTTCCCCTTCATCGTCACGGTGAACGACTTGTCGTAATCGTTGCCGCAGATTTCACACTTCGCCATGCGTGCCCCCGGTTCGGTTGTCGACGTGCACTCTACGGCGAATCTAATGCCGCTGGAACGGGGAATTCAGCGGAAGACTTTCCTCATTTTGGTATCGGGGTCGCGCGCAAAGCGGAAAGTGAACCACGCGAGGTCGGTCACGAGCTCGTCGTAGGCCTGCGGATCCATCTTGTCCGCGACGACGCTCATGCGTCCCGAGATCTGCGTCTTGAGATGCTCGATCCATTCCTTGCTGAAGTCGGCCATGGGCGGGGCTCCGGTTGCGAGAACTACAAAGTGATGGCGCGGACGGGCAGGCGCCAGCGGACACGTTCCTGCGCGGGCTGAGAGTTTTGACTGCAACTGAACGGGCGGGAGGCGAGAGCGGCACAGTGTTCAGATAATAGTTCACTACGCCCTGACTTTACGGGTGGCTTTCGGGGTAATGGCAAGTGCTCTTGTCAGAATGCCACATAGGAACGTCGCAGCGTAGTTACTTAATAACTGGCAACTATGCTTCTGACGCCTCCCGCCCGTTCGGTTGTAGTTAACAGCCAGCATTAGTTAGGAGCCAGCATTGGTTACAACCCGGATTAGATGACAGCCCGCGTCGTGCTCATTTTCAGGTAACGATCCCATCCGCTGCTGAGCTGAATCCTGGCACTCTCCTTGACTATCAGTACACGTATGCCGGGACTTCGCGGTAGCAACTTCTTAGGAGAGCAATTTATGAAGTATTACCTTCGCTCGATTGTGGTGCTGGCTGCGACGCTGGCGGCAGTTCCACTCAGCGCTCAAGACACGACGCATTCAGGTGAGCGGGCCAGAGCAGCCGCCAACTCGAGCACTCAAATGCCTGTAATCATCCCGGCCGGCACGCCTCTCACCGTCGCAATCGATGAGGACCTTTCGAGCGCTTCGGTCAACCAGGGCCAGGAGGTGGCGTTTCACCTGCCCGCGGACTATTCCGAATTCGGACACGTACTGATCGCCTCGGGAACCCCGGTGCGTGGAACGGTGGCACACGTTGCTCGCCGTAAAGCGGGCGGAAATCCGGGCGCCGTGACTGTGTCGGTTACCTCGGTGCGGGCGGTCGATGGTACGAGAATCCCGCTCCGCGGCACGACGAAAGTCACTGGCAAGGCTCGCCAGGGTCAGGCGGCGGCACTGGGCATCCTGACGTTCGGAATCGGCGCAACCAAGAAGGGACTTTCCGCCGTTATCCCGGCGGGCACGCAGTTTTCCGTCTTCACGGACGCGAAGCGCACCATCGTAGTCGCCAGATAGTCGCCTGGCTGGGCCGGCGCGAAAAACAATATCGCGCCGGCCACTCCGCCGGCTGATGCTCACTCGGGACTGCACGTCCATGCTGGTCTGCTTCGTGCCATTCAATGCGTCCGCGTCGCGGAAATAAAAGACGGCGAACACAATTTTCGAGGGCTAACTCAGTGCGGAATATCACGGTCACAATCGGCGCAATCGCGCTGCTGGCGGGGTGTGGGGTCTCCACCCAGCAGGAAGTACAAATGGGGCAGGACGAGGCGCAGCAGGTCAATGCGCAGCTTCCAATGGTTCAGGATGCCCAGATTCAGAACTATGTAAACGCCCTGGGTAATCGGATTGCCAGGACCACATCGCGCAGCGATCTCAACTGGCAATTCCAGGTCGTGAACTCCGACGTGGTGAACGCGTTCGCGCTCCCGGGCGGGTTCGTCTACGTCAATCGCGGTGTGCTGGCTCGCGCCAGCAACATGTCGGAGCTCGCCGGCGTGCTGGGGCACGAGATCGAGCACGTCGTGAGGCGCCATTCCGTCAAGCAGATGGAGCAAGCGCAGGGCGCCAACGTAGGAGTTGGGATTCTCTGCGCGCTGACGGGGGTCTGCCAGAGCGGGGTCGCGCAGGCGGCGATCAACATCGGCGGCACCGCGGTGTTCGCGAAATTCAGCCGCACCGACGAGATACAGGCCGACGAGGGTGGCTTCAACAACGTGATGCGCGCGGGAATCAACCCTCGTGGAATGCTGTCTTTGTTCCAGAAGCTTCTCGCGGAGGAGCAGCAATCGGGTGGAGGAGGCGCTACAGCGGCATGGTTCTCGGATCACCCTGGCACGACGGACCGGATCAACGACATCCAGCGGATGTTGAATCAGGTGCCGGCATCGACGCTCAACAGCCTGGCGACAAACGACGCCGGATTCAACTCGATGAAGGCGAGACTCGCGCAGCTTGCGCCTGCTCCGAGAGCGCCGCAGGGGCAGTAGAAGATTCGCGGTCACACGCGAAACGCCACTCGGCGCGTGAGACGCCGAGTGGCGTTTGTCTCTTGACGGAGGGTGAGGGACTCGAACCCCCAAGCCCTTACGGGCGCCAGTTTTCAAGACTGGTGCAATAGCCGTTCTGCCAACCCTCCATACGCAAGATAAGAGTGCCTATTCGGACGGGCAACGCGCGATTTGCGCGGGTCCTCGCAGACGCCTCGCCTACTGCGACACTCTGGCCAGCACGTCATCGAGCTGAGTCGCGCGCGCGATCCTCTCGATCTCGGCGCGGATACGACCCGCTTCGTCGTTGCGTCCCATCTGGGCCAGCGCCGTGGACAGTACCAATCCCGTCCGTATGTAGAGGAAGGGAATGCCCGCCGATGGACGATCAACCCAAAGGTCGCGATTCGCGATCGACTGCGGTGCCTTGAACACGGTTTCCCAGAGTGCGCGCGTCGCCCCGAGATCGAACCATCCTTCTCCCGGCACGGAGACGATTCCATTGCCGGCGGTTGGAACGTGGGGCACGAGCTTTCGCGCGAGTCCGGTCGTAACGGTGTACGGAGAGAATCCCATCTCCTCGGCGTAACCGCCGGTCGTCCGGCTGAAGTAGAATGGCCGCTCGGGATATCCATCGCGGATCATGTACAACACGAACAGATCCTCGCGGCCGAAACCGGTAAAGTCTCCGTACGACCGAGGCCGGATGTTGACGACTATGTCAGTCCCTTCCTTGCGAAAGGTCTGAGGCTGCGACAACTCGATCACCGACGGCACCGCGTCCGCCTGGTCAATAGTCAGCCTGAGCGGCGGCCCACCTGGCTTCTTCCAGATCTTGCCGCGATACATCGCGGGACCTCGCAGCGAATCGTACTCGTAAACGGGGCGGCGCAGCAGCTGGCGCGTGTACCAGTCGGTTCTGAGCAGCGAGAGACACGCGACGATGACATCGCGCCGGATTCCCTCGACTTCCTGCGCGTACCAGAGTGGGAAGGTGTCGTTGTCGCCCGCGGTGACCAAAATCCCGTACGGCTCGACGGAATTGAGGAGATCGGCGGCGAAGTCGGCGGTGTCGGTCTGTCCGGCGCGGGAAGCGGACTTCCAATTTGCGAAGAGCGGAATGATCGCGAGCGCGAGCACCGGAGTCGTGAGCAGCCAGCTCCGTCGTCGCGGTAGATCGAGCGTTTCGTCACCGACGCGGACTTTCTCAGATCCGATCAGCGCGGCGACGCTCTCCCAGACGAAGACGAGCCCTAGAGCGATCCACACGCTCAACGCCGAAAAACTCCAGAGGTAGAAGTAGTCGCGGTCTCGCACCTCGCGCTCAACCGCGTCACCCAGCTCCGGAGACTGCGACGAGCCGTACTTGAAGTTCATGTAGTAAATGAGCGCGATCGTCACCATGAACATGAGCGGGCCGAAGTACCAGAACGACCTCCGGTCGCGCTTCCAATGCACGTATCCGCCGAGCCCGCCGAGGAGCAGGAAGAGCGTCGCCAGCACCTTCTGAAACCCGGGATAGTTGCCGAACGGATCCCTCAGCCACTGCCAACGGAAATACAGCCACCACATCTCGACTTGCGCGATGAACGGCGCCTGCCTGTCGGTCAAATCCGGCTTTCCATACTGGCCGCGATTGAAGTTGTACATGAACCGATCGTAGGTCGCCTTACTGAGCGTGCAGCCGACGCCAATCTGAGTAGCGCAGCCCGTCGGCTCGCCTTCGTTGATGGCGGGGAAGTACGCCGCGCGGAGCGGCTGGGTGAGGAAGGGAGTCATGCCGAGCAGCAGCGCGCCGGCAACTGCGAGCAGTAGCTTCGGCCGGAGAAGCGTCGGCGGGCGGCGAATGGCGACCGCGGCCCCGACCGCCGGCAGGGCGAGAAAGCCAGCCATGTGGTTCGCGAAGCCGAGTCCGCTAAGATATGCGATCAGGACGAGAAGCCGATCCGCCTTGGGTCCGTCGGGGTCGTCGCACCAGCGGACGATCAGCCAGGAGACGATCGCGAGTCCCAGGAGCGAAACTGTGTACACCTTCTCGTTGACGACCGATTGCGCCCAGACGGTGAACGCCGTCGCGCCGATCAGCGCCGCGACCGATCCGCCGACAATCCTCTGCCAACGCTCCGCCAGCCATCCGACGAGAACCCGCTCGGTGATGAGGAACCACATGCCCGCTGCGCCCGCACTGCACAGCGCGGCGAGAATGTTGATCCGCATGGCGACGTTGGGCGCGATCGGGAGGACCGCGAAGAAGCGTCCCAGCAGAACGAATAACGGATTTCCGGGCGGGTGCGGCAGTCCAAGCGTATAAGCCGCCGCGATGTACTCGCTCGTATCCCACATTGCTGTCGAAGGTGCGAGCGTGACGACATAGAGAACCAATACGAGCGCGGATACTATGGCGGCGGCGCGGTACGACGGGCGGTAGTCGAGCTCTTCGGGCGTGAAGGTGGTCGCTGTCACGGCTAGTGGCGGAACTGCCGCTTGCCCGTGAATACCATGGCGATGTTGTACTCGTCTGCTGCCTGAATCACCTCCTCGTCGCGCACCGATCCGCCCGGCTGGACGATCGCGGACACTCCCGCCTCAGCAGCCTGTTCGACTCCGTCGCGAAATGGGAAGAACGCATCGGAGCCCATGACCGCGCCTTTGGTATCGTGGCCCGTGAGGCGCGCCTTGTAGACCGAGAGAAACGCCGCGTCGACCCGCGACATTTGTCCCGCGCCTACTCCGATCGTGGCGCCGTCGCGCGCGAGGACGATCGCGTTCGACTTGACGCTCCCGACGGCGCGCCAGGCGAACTGAAGGTCTTTGAGCTCCGCCTCGGTCGGCTGGCGCTTCGTGACGACGCGCCACTGGTCTCCGCTATCGCGCGCGGCGCGCTCCTGAGCGAGAAATCCGCCGCGTACCCGCTTGTAGTCGAGCGCGTGCCCGCGCCACTGCGCCCGGCCTTCGAGCACGCGAAGGTTTTTCTTGCGTCCGAGTATCTCGAGGGCGCCCGCGGTGAACTGTGGCGCAACTACGCACTCGACGAAAAGGCTCGATACCGCTTCGGCGGTCTCTTCATCGACGGGAACGGTGAATGAGATCACGGAGCCGAATGCCGAAACCGGGTCGCAGGCGAGAGCTTTCTTGTAGGAGTCGAGGGCGCTGCTGCCAGTCGCGAGACCGCACGGCGTGGTGTGCTTGACTATAGCGCACGCGATCTCGTCCCCGAATGGATCAGTGGCGAAGAGCGCTCCCTCGAGGTCGAGGAGGTTGTTGAAGGAGAGCTCCTTTCCTCCTTTCTTCTCCAGCGCGGCGATCCCGTCGTGCTGGCGCTCGACGTAGAAGGCGGCTCGCTGGCCGGGGTTCTCGCCGTACCGGAGCGTGGTCTCCTTCTCGAGGGGAATGGTGATGTGGTCGGGAAATATCTCCGAGCGCTCGCAGCCGAACCAATACGCGATGGCGGCGTCGTAGGCGGCCGTACGCGCGAAGACCTTCTCGGCGAGCAGGCGTCGGAGGTCCACGTCGTCGTCCTTCGCTTCGAGCGCGGCGAGTACACGCCCGTAGTCAGCGGGATCGACCACCACCGTGACGGACGCAAAGTTCTTGGCGGCCGACCGGAGCATCGACGGCCCGCCAATGTCGATCTGCTCGATGATCTCCTCCGGCTTGGCGCCGGCGCGAGCTGCCGTCTCCTCGAATGGGTATAAATTCACCGCCACGAGGTCTATCGGGGCGATATTGTGCTCCGCCAGCGCCTTCACGTGCTCGGGAGAATCCCGTCGCGCCAGCAGCGCGCCGTGTATCGCCGGGTGCAGCGTCTTGACGCGGCCGTCCAGCATTTCGGGAAAGTGCGTTATGTCGCTGACATCACGCACGCTGACGCCTGCGGCGCGCAACGCCTTGGCGGTACCACCGGTGGAGACAAGGTCCCACCCGAGGGTGATCAGGCCCTGGGCGAAGTCGACGAGACCAGTCTTGTCGGAAACGGAGAGTAATGCGGTGGGCATGTCAGGCAGGCGTTCTTGATTCGAGTTGTAGTAGCATTGCGACCATCTCGACGGCGCGCGGATAGACGATATGCTCCACGTTCAGCACGCGCGCCGCGAGCGATTCCGCGGTGTCCGATTTCTCGACCGGAACGCGCCACTGGGCGACGATAGGCCCACGGTCGTAGTCGTCGTCGACGAGATGAACCGTCACTCCCGACTCCTTCGCGCCCGAAGCGATCACGGCTTCGTGAACGCGTGCACCGTACATGCCTTCGCCTCCGAAATCCGGAAGGAGGGCCGGGTGAATGTTGATGATCCGCCCGGCGTATTCATGGATCACTTTGCTGGG
>JBGPHO010000108.1:0-8332 GCA_041484425.1 Gemmatimonadaceae bacterium | reverse complement strand
GGCGATGCAGTTGACGCGTCACTAATGCAGATTACCTGGCAGCGATGCGCAACGCCGAGGATGGAAGATGGAGAAAGAACTGCCGGAGCTCAACACCGTGATCAGAACGTTTGCCAACGAGGCTGAGGCGCACATAGCGCAGGCAGTGCTCGACGCAAGCGGGATCGACTCCAGTCTCATTCGCGACGATGCCAGCGGGATGATGCCGTGGCTCCAGTGGCTCCACCCGATTCGGCTGGTAGTGTGCGAGGAGGACAGCAGCGAGGCGGTGGAGCTCCTCGACACGCCCCCTGGGCCCACACTCATTCCGTAATTCGAGCCTCTGCGGTCATTGGGCGCGACCGTTAGTTTACGCGCCATGCACACACACTTGCTCGCCCGCAACAAGCAACGCCTGCTGATGACGCTCATCAGCGCACTCGGCGTTCTGCTATTCATCGGCGCCGTGCGTCCGCTTCATGTCCAGGGGGGCTCACCAGCGGGCAATGACCCGTATCTCGCGCGTGCCAAGCGCATTCTCAGACAGACTCCGCTCATTGATGGACACAACGATCTCCCCTGGCGAATCCGCGAAGATTCAGTCGCACGCGGGAACGTCGATGCCTACGATCTCCGCAAGCGTACGCCGGGCCACACGGATCTCGAGCGTCTGAAGAAAGGCATGGTCGGGGCGCAGTTCTGGTCCGTTTACACCCCCGGAGAGTATCGTGACTCCGGTTACGCGAGAGTACAGCTGGAGCAGATCGACATCGCGCGCAGATTCATAGCGAAGTATCCAGACCGGCTCGCGCTCGCCCTCAGCGCCAATGATATCCGGCGAGACTTCAGGCAGGGGAAGATCGGCTCGTTGCTCGGACTCGAGGGCGGCCACGCCATAGAAAACTCGCTCGGCGCGCTGCGCGCGTATTACGACTTGGGCGTTCGCTACATGACGCTCACCCACAACGTCACGCTCGACTGGGCCGACGCGGCTCTCGATTCCGCAAAGCACAAAGGGTTGACGCCATTCGGCGACAGCGTCGTGGTCGAGATGAACAGACTCGGCATGCTCGTGGATCTCTCGCACGTCTCTCCGGCGACGATGAGCGCAGCGCTGAATGTGAGCCGGGCCCCGGTGATATTTTCGCATTCCGGAGCCAGAGCGCTCGTCGATGTTCCGCGCAACGTGCCAGACTCGATCCTCCGGCGGGTGACGACGAACGGCGGAATCGTAATGGTGCCGTTCGTTACCGGTTTTGTGTCGCCAGCTGTACTCCTGTACGACCAATCCACCCGCCCGGTGATGAAAGATCTCCAGGCGAAATATGGCAATGACACCGCCGCGATTACGCGAGAGGTGAAGCAGTGGCGGGCGGCGCATCCCGAGCCGCGGGCGACTCTCTCGCAGGTGGCCGATCAGATCGAATACGTGCGCAAAGTCGCCGGCGTCGATCACGTCGGGATCGGGGGCGACTTCGACGGCATTACCGAAGTGGTGCAGGGCCTCGAGGACGTCTCGACCTATCCAGCGCTATTCGCGGAGCTGGCGAGACGCGGCTGGTCGGACCTGGATCTAAGAAAGCTCGCGGGAGAAAATCTCCTCCGCGTCTTCGCGCAGGCCGAAGCCGTGGCGAAGCGCTTACAGAACGAGGGTCGTGGAGCCGCGTCCCGTCGCTGAGGACCACACGCCAAGGACTCGGGATCAATCGTGCTCGTGTCGGTGGTGGATGTCCGGATAGTGGGGATGCGCGTGAACCATTGGCGTGTGCCAATGCTGGTGAGCATGGGGTTTCGGGTCAGTCACCGGTGGGTCGGAAAGCGCGTGGACGTGCTGATGATGCTCGTCGTGCACGTGCATATGGTCGTGCTCCATCGCTTTGTGTCGGTGCTCGTGCTCATGCCGCTCTGTGAGATGTAGCCAGACGCCGATTGCCATCAGTGACGCCGCGAGTAGCAGAAGCGGTGTCGGGCGCTCGCGAAAGACGGCGAGTGAAAGCACCGCTCCCACGAAAGGTGCGGTGGAGAAATACGCGCCCGTACGCGCCGAGCCGAGGTGACGAAGCGCCAGGACGAAAAGCACGAGGCTGACACCGTAGCTAAGGAAACCCAGGGACAGTGCTCCAATGATGTTTGGAGCTGGTGGCCAGCTTGCTCCCAGAAGGAGCGCTATCACCGTGTTGACGCTTCCCGCCGTCAGTCCCTTGAGCATGGCGATCTGGACGGGATCACCGGCTGAGACCTTCTGCGTCAAGTTGTTGTCGATTCCCCAGCAGAGACATGCTCCCGAGACCGCGAGCGGTCCCGCCAATCCTCCCCACGACAGGTGACCCTCCCACGAGAGAGCGATGCCGCCGGCGACTATGACGAGCATTCCAAGTGCAATGCGACGGTCGAAGTTCTCGCGGAAGACAAACCACGCGATGAGCGCCGTAAAGACGCCCTCCATATTGAGCAGGAGAGAGGCGCCCGAGGCGGGCGTTCGTGCTAGGCCGACCATGAGCAGCAGTGGCCCGAGCACTCCGCCGAAGCCGATCGCTCCCACGAGCCACAGTAGGTCGCGTCGAGCCAGCGCTGTCTCGCGAACCGCTTTGGTAAAGCGCAGTCCACGCGCCCACACGAGAAACAATCCCACGCCGGAGCCCAGATAAAGGAGTCCGGCCAGGAGTTGTGGAGACGTATTCTCGAGCAGAAGCTTGGCGAACGGAGTGCTCGCGCCGAATAACGCGGCAGCGGCCAGTGCAACGCCGACCCCGCGTCGTGGCTGACTTGTCACCGAGGACATCATCGACTTCCCGGCCGACGCATTGACGTAAACGGCGCCATAGTGTCGCCCTTGAAGAGCGTCTTATCTTTGTGCAGAGAGCAGCGCTGCTCCGCCCGACTTGAGAACTTCCGCGAACTCATTCGGCAGGTCGTTTTCACGAATGGCGCGCGCCGCTTCTTCGATGTCGTACGCCACGCGCACGAAATCAACTCGTGCGCCGGATCGGTCGATCGCAAGCGACACGTAGCACGCACGCGGGTCACCATCCTTCGGACGGCCAACGCTCCCGGTGTTGATGAACTGGATTCCTCCCACAACGCGTTGCCACGGTTTATGGGTGTGCCCAAAGCAAATGACATCCTCTGCCCGGGCACCGAGATCCTTCGCCATCTTCTCGAGAAAGGAATCCGATCGATCCGCGGTCACGTAAACCGTGTTCAGGGTTTGATTGCCGTGCACGAGAGTGATCGTCGGACCCGACACGTGGCCGCCGAACGGGCGAATGTCCAGGCGGAAGGGAAGACTCCCCAGATACTTCTTCGTCTCCGGCGTGACATGCGAGCGCGTCCACTCGAACGAGACGTGCGACAGCTCCTCATCGTGCGGAGTATCAGCTCTGCACCCGCAGTGCTTGTAATCGGTCGCGACGGTCGAATCGTAGTTGCCGCCAATGCCGGGAATCGCCCGCTCGCGGAGGAGCGCAACCACTTCATTCGGCCACGGCGCGTAGCCGGTGAGATCGCCGAGGTGATAGATCGCATCGATGTCCGCACGTTCGTCAATGTCGGCCAGGACGGCGCGGAGCGCCGGAAGATTGGCGTGGATGTCGGAGATCAGTGCGTACCGCATCAGGCGCTGGCTCTGGCTGCCCCGAATCGACGCGTCATCACCACGGCGGTGTCGGAACACGCTCCCTGGAATTCCGCGGATGCCTTCAACGCATCCGGAACCGCCGATCGTGTCGTGCGTGTAAACCCGAAGCGCGGGAAATATTTCTCGGCGGTGGTCGTCAGGAGGTAGAGCTCCTCGATTCCTGCTTCCTCGGCGTTCTCCAGCACCTGTTCGACCAGGCGGCGGCCGATACCGCTACCGCGATGCTCGGCTGAGACTACCGCAGAGCGGAGCAAAGCGACCGAGCCAAATTCTTCCAGGCCGATCGCCCCCGCGATTTTGCCATCGTCTTCAGCTACGACGAAGCTGGAGAAATTGTCCCGCACCCCATCTAACGGAAGGTCGCTCGCCGAGAGCAGGCTTTCGACGGCGGACAAATCCGCGTTCGTTGCATTTCTGACTCGCATTTCACCCTCCATGACGGCTCGAGCTGGTCAAGCGTCCGAACCGTCTGAAAATCAGCAGCAGTCAGGACCGCAGCACTGTGCGAGCGGCTTCGTCGCGCGCACGAACGCACCCATGAACTTTCCATCGATCTGGGATGCGAATTCGATGGCGTCGAGACCACTTCCACTCAGGAAAGCCGCGGCATCTTCGGCCTTGTACACCCTGGTAGGCTCGATCGATGGTTTTGCGAATCCGACTTCGCGCAGCAGATCCAGGAACTCACGCTCTTCAAGTGCGCCCGCGACGCAGCCGATCCACAGCTCCATGTTCGTCTTCACGGCGGCCGGCACGTCGCCACGAACGACGACATCGGACACCGCGAATCTGCCCCCCGGCTTCAAGACGCGGAAGGCCTCCTGCAGCACCTTACGCTTGTTCGCGGAGAGGTTGATCACGCAGTTGGAGATGATGACATCTACCGATGCGTCGGGCAGCGGAATCTGCTCGATCTCTCCCTTCAGAAACTCGACGTTCTCCGCGCCGGCTCGGCGCTTGTTTTCGTTGGCCAGCGCGAGCATCTCGTCGGTCATGTCGAGCCCGTAGGCCTTGCCGGTCGGACCGACGCGTTTGCCCGAGAGAAGCACATCGATGCCGCCGCCGGAGCCGAGGTCGAGAACGGTTTCACCCTCCTTCAGCGCGGCGAGTGCGGTAGGATTTCCGCAGCCGAGCGACGCTAGCATTGCTTCGACAGGGATGCCTGCCTTCTGCTTTTCGTCGTAGAGGTCCGAGGTGATCGGGTCCCACGCTTCCGTGGTTGCGCCACAACACGCGCTCGAGCCGCAGCAGGGGGCGGCGGTGGCGCCTTCGCTCACACGAAGTGCGGCCTGCCCGTACTTCTCCTTGACACTGGATTTGAGCGTTGAGTCAGATACGGTCATATGATCTCCAAACAATATTTGTTGATGCGTGACTGAAATAAAAAATCAGGCGCAGCAGGATTCCGAACTGCTGAGGGCACGCGGCTTCATCCCCGAGACCAGGGTCTCGACTTCCTCGAATGCCTCGGGATCCAGCTCGTAGTAAACCCATCGGCCGTCCTTACGGTCGCGAACGACTCCCGCGTCCTTGAGAACACGCAAATGGAACGACAGCCGCGACTGGGCGGCGTCCAGCGTGTCGGTCAGCTCGCAGACGCACCGCTCTCCTTTGCGGAGCAGCTCGATGATCTCGAGTCTGGTCTCGTCGGAGAGGGCGTGAAAGAGCTCGATTGCGCGTTCCATCCGGGAGTAAGTGGCCACAGACATGAGGCAAATATATCAAGATAATTTGTTATGTCAATATTCGGCTTCTTGACCGGGGTTCTGACTGGATCTAAAGGGCTACCGGTCAGGGGTCATCAGCGTACCGCCGGCTGGCTTCATGCCGCCTTCAGGTCCTGTTCGACTAGAAATGATAGAACCCCGATAACAGTAGTGCCCGTGTTTGCCGAACGGCTCCAGTGCCCAACTCCACGCTCGCGCCGAACATTAGCTGGCGATTTGGGAAGGGGTACACCTTCAATCCGGGCGCGATAGACGTTTGTGGCACCCCGGCATCAGGGCCGAGCAGCGCTCGTTCGGTCGTCAGCTCGATCAGGCCTTCCAGTCGTGACTCGAGTCGATATAGCGCGGAGAAGTCAAAGGTGAGAGCGCGCTCGGCTTCCTCGCCTGGGTGGCGATGGAATGTGGATGATGCTTGCGCCAACGCAACAAGTTCGAGTGAGTTCCGCCTGTACCCAAAATCCAGAAACGGCTCGAGCTCCACGATGTGCCCGCTGCCAATGCCCTTGGAATCGTTCCCCGTTGGAAACGTCCCGGACAGTCCGCCGCCGAGCAGCAATCCGCGTTCGCCAAGGATCAGACTCGCAGCTTTGAGCGAAACCTCGATGCCGCCAAGTCCGCTGGCCCGCGCCACCTGCGGTGCCGTCCGCCAGATAAAGGGTGTTACCACCGCGACACTGACGCTGCGATTGAAGGCGTACTCGCCTTCGAGCCGAACGACATTCTCGTGAAGGCCGATCGGTTCGCCCGTTCGAGTGCCGATGTAGTCCAGTCTGATCTTCGTGTCAGGGCTCGGCGACTCCGTCACCAGCGGATGCGAGAAATGCAGATGATCGTGGTCGTGATCGTCGTCATGCTCCTGGGCCCTCAACGCGGTGAGCGGAAGCATCAGGGCCAACACGATTAGTAGTGAACGGCACGAACACGAGGAACAAAGCTCCGTAGCATTTTGGGTCAGGATGTCGTGAGGGATCATTCGCGTGGCCCTCAGGGCGAAGTGCCCGTCAGGAATCCAGTGACGAGAACAATCAGAAGACCGAGGCCGAGCTCGAGCACTGCTGATCGCCGAAGCCGGACCGTTCCCTCCTCTCTGACAAGCTGGGGCTGCACTCGGCGAAAGTTATAGGCACCCGTCATGAGAGTGAGCGCAACCAGAGCCAGTTTCACGAGCAGAACCTGCCCATAGGAGGTTCGCCAAAGCCCGGTGAGATGCTGAACGTGCACCCACGATGCGATGACGCCACTCACGACAACGATGCCCGCGGAAAACAGTGCAACGGGAGAGAAAGCGTTTACGAGCACAGCTACAAGCCCCCATCGCTCCGCTCCAATCAGTGTGAGCGATACGGGGACGCCGATCAGCATCACGCAGAGGAGGGTGCCAAGCCAGCTGGCTCCGCCAAGCACGTGAAGGAAATCACTGGCAATAAGGAGTGACGTGAATCTCGGGCTCGCCGCAGCGTGTCCGGCCAGTGCGGGCGTCACCGCGAGCACGATCGCCGAAATGGTTCCGACAGCCCAGGCGCCGCGAAGCCGGCGTGTGGCGAGAGCGAAGGAGACGAGCGCAACGAGAGCTGCTCCAAGTTCCAGCCGGACAGCAAATCCCCACCGCGTATGCATCGTCATATCCGTCATGCTCATCGTCTGCATGCCGGGAACCCCGCTCATCATCTCCGCCTCGAGAAGTATTCTGCCAAACGCGGTCAGGATGACAAGAACGCTCGCTGCCAGCCCGAGGACTGCTGCGCGACGTTCCATGCGTCCAGCCAGGCCGGAGTCTGTCCCGCGCGCTCGTGGGAGGACCAGGTTTCTGAATGTGGTTGCGCCGATGAGGACCAGAAGGCCAACAAAGGAAAACGCGCGGGCCAGAGAGTTGGATACCGAAGAAGCGGCATCGGCTTCTTCCTCAACCCCGTCCCTCGTCGATGACGCCATGCCATTGGGCGAGACGGTCGTGACCGCGCCTGCTTGCGGCGCGGGCCGATCTGTTGAGGCGGGTGCTTCGGTCGAAACGAAGAAACCGAAGCTTCCATGCGACGGATGTCCGTCTGACGCGGCGGTTCTCCATGTGACGGTATACCGCCCCGGCGGAAGAGAGCCAGCAACTCGAACTGAAACTCCGAGCGGATCGCCTTGCTCGTTGGCCGGTGATCCCAGCGCGAATGCTCTTCCGCTCGCGTCTATGAGGGAAACGAACGTCATCATCAGCTCTGGCCGCTCGGAGAACCAGAGCCGGATCGATTCCGGTGAGCGAGTAATCCGAGACCCCGCGGCCGGCTCACTACGCTTTAATAGAGCGTGTGCCCACGCCTGCGTCGGACACAAGAGCACCGCGAGCGCGAGGCACAGTCGTAGAGTCTTACGCATGATCTTGTTTCATTCTCGCATTCCACCCATGTCGCTTACGCCCATCTTGGGTTTAGGTAAATGAAGGGACGCAGTCGCAGGAAGATGAAAGTACCGGTTGGATGTCTGGAACCGTAGTATGACTCCAGCGAAGCACGGGCGAGTGGTCGTCAGTCGAAGGTCCGCCGAGCTTACGGCTACCCGAGATGGTTCGGTGCGACGCGAGCGATGCGGCCGAGTGCGGCAATGAGAGTCAGCTCGGTTTCGGGCACCCATTCGATGAGCCCACGCACCGTCTTCTTGAACCATTCCTGGTCGACGGCTCCGCGCTCGAGGGCCCGGGCGCGCTCGAGCTTGAGTTCTTCCTCCAGCTTTTCGAGGTAGGGCTCAGCGAGCTCTCCCCCCACCGCCTTCATTCGGGCCTTGATGCACTTCCGCGACTGCGCGATTGCGGCGTCAAACGCCGATTCAAGCTCAGCAGTAGTGGCCAACGCTCTCCTCGGGAATCAAATCGTGGAAACGGCTGTGTAAGTAAGTGACTACTTGCATTCTCTGATACCCATTCTTAGTTTTCCTGCCCATGAATCACCGGGACGCAATCCTCGCCGCCGCTGCCGGAGTCTTCGCGCAACACGGTTTCCGCGGC
>JBGPHO010000107.1:0-8366 GCA_041484425.1 Gemmatimonadaceae bacterium | reverse complement strand
TTCTGACGCCACATTTCAGTCCCAGCTTTCGCAGCTGCAGACGCAGGAGCGCACTGACATGCGTGCGGTTCTTACGCCCCAGCAGCAGTCGGTTTTCGACAGCAACGTGAGCAAACTTTCGACCCGGGCAAACAAATAAAAGTTCGTTAGCTGGAACGCCCGGCGATCACATCGCCGGGCGTTCCAGCATTTGTGTGGCAATGATTGCTATTGCTATTGTGTGAAAACCGGGCACTGTGAAGCATTGGGTATTTGACGCGCGGGACTTCGCACCAGCCCGCACCCCTGATCTGCCCGGCAATGCAAGGCAGCATCCCGGCGCTACTGGCGACGCCTTTCTGGCCGCCGCGTGGACCTGATCACCGAAAGCAGTATCGAGGGCGAATGCGAGGGGTTCGACGGCGATCGAGTTTTTGAACTCGTTAATGGCCAAAAATGGCAGCAGACCGTTTACAGGTACAAATACCGCTATCGATACCGGCCTTCCGTTCGGATTTGGCGCGACGCAAGCGGTGACTACATCGAGATAGAAGGTATGGACGAGTTGGTTCCAGTGCGCAGGGTGTAACCTAGGGCCAAGCGGGAGAATGTATGACGATCAGCAAGAGCGGTCTCGAGATCGAGACGAAGGGCAAGACGGAGGGAACCGAGGGCAAGTTTCGTGGTGATCTCGGTAGGGCTACGGTCAACACCAGCGAGCGTCTGAAAGGTCGGGCCAAGGAGGCCGAAGGCCAGATCCAGAAGGATTCCGGTAAGACCGAGCGTAAGGTGTAGGGCACCCTGAGCCACGAGCAATGCCAGCGCAAGCGAGGGTCCTGTCGCCGGACAACCAGTGGAGAATTGATGTCGTAGCTTTTTCAACGACGGTGCCACTCGTCTATAAAAGCGCGGGCGTACGTGCAAGGTCCTACCATTGGGAAATGAAACGCTGGTTGTTTTTCCCTGTAGGCATGGGGTGGGTTGAGCGCGCGATTCCATCCCTTTCAGTCTCGGCTCACATCACGGGCACGCTTGCCGCGATCGATGAGACGGGCGTCATGGATCGGGCTCACGTTAATCGCAACGTGAGCGACGTTTCTGCGTCGATCAAAAAATGGGGGAAGGCGTCATTTAACGAACGAGTAGCGAACGACCCACGATCGGTCGGCGTGAACGCCATTACCGATATCACGGCGGTTAGCGGGAGTATGCGTGCTGGACTGGCGAGCTTTGAGAAACTCTCCGCACAGGTCGCGTGGCCGTGAGTGCGCCCCAACCGAACAGGTATTCGTTAACGCGAGGCGCAGACTCGCAACTCGTCGCGGGACAGCGCTGCCCGTTTCCCGCCAGCGCCCAAGTTCTTCCGGCAGGCTCGGCATGATCACCGTCGCAATCATCGAGGACAATCGCCTCGTTTGCGAATGCATGAGGGACATGCTTAACAAAGTGCCCGACGTGAAGGTCGTGCTCGCCGCGACCAGCCTCGAGACGGCGATTCTGAAGGAGGCGAACCCGCGGGTCGTCCTGCTTGATATTGGCCTGCCGGACACGAACTGCCTGCACGTCGCCCAAACCGTTCGCAATGAGATGCCGGATTCCCGGGTCATCGTCATGGACCTCCTTCCGGTACACGAGGAAATCGCCGAGTTCGTGAACGTCGGTGTCGCCGGGTTCATTCTGAAGGATGCCACGTTCGAGGATTTCGTCGGGACCGTCCGATCCGTGGCCGACGGCGTGCACGTGCTGCCGCCCCGGATGACCGGCAGCTTGTTCTCCCAGATCGCACAGGCGGCCGTCCAGCGAGGCGCGGCGGTGGCTCTCGAGGCGGTGCGCATGACGCAGCGGGAGCGCGAAGTAATCGAGCTCATCGGAGCTGGGATGAGCAACAAGGAAATCGCGAAGCGCTTGGACATCGCCACCGACACGGTGAAGAGCCACGTGCGGAATGTGATGGAGAAGCTGGCTCTGCACTCGCGCTTGCAGATCGCGGCCTACGCGCACGACCAGGACGACTAGCGGGCCGGTCGCACCTGCGTGTCAGCACCATTTCAGAAGCCCCCCTTACGTAACAACGGGTTAACGTGTTCGGCACTGGTGGAAGCGGTTGGAATCGCTTGTCACGACGTATCACCATCCAGCGTGTTTTTGAGCGTTAGTAGAACACCTGTGAACGGCAAACCACCGCTCTTGACTACGAAATGACCCGCGCATAACGGTTCGGAGGATCACCACTCCACACCTTTTCTGCGAGGGAGGACGTGAGACGCAAAGGCATCGCCCAGCTCGAGGAAGAAAACAACAAACTGTGGCAAGAGAACTCCCGGCTATGGGAGAAAAACGAGCGCTTGGCTGGTATCGTAGAGAAGTACCAGGCGGCTGACGAAGAACCAGGCGACGACGAAAGCGATCCCGACGAGAGTGACGACGACGCGCTAGAAGAAAGCTGAGCGTATCGGGCAACTGGCAAGTAAGAGTAATTCGTCGTGACTTTCGGTCACCGGAAGGACTGAGACGCGTGTTAGTCGCAGCGCTTCTCTCGCACTGGCGCTCGCGCGCGGCGGACCTAGAGCGCTATGCGCCCGCTGCGGCGCAGGCGTTCCGCGACGCGGCCGACGAGCTGGCCGACGCTCTCAACGGCGCCGAGGAGACGGTATCGCTAAAGGAAGCGGCCATGCTTGGTGGGTACTCAATAGATGCGCTGCAACGTATGGTCGCGTGCGGACGCATTCAGAACGTTGGCCGAAAGGGCAAGCCGCGCATTCGTCGCACCGAGGTGCCGCTCAAGCCGGGCCACACTGCAGCTTTGCGCGGGGACTCCGGCGACAGGCATATTAATGCGTCGGCGGTAGTGGCTTCCGTCATTCATAGAAGGTAGATGATGAAGAAGCCAGGGTGACCGACCCGCCTCAGCGATTCAGCCAGTACGACACCTTCACGAGAAACGTATTGGCCGGGTGCAAGCGGAACAGATCCCGCACGTCCCCGTGGAAATTCTCGGTCCCCTCGATCGAGTTGAACCCCTGCCTTCCCTCATTCCACACGAGGAAGAGCGTCGAGCCCGGGTAGTACTCCCAGCGGAAGACCACGTTCGACTGAAACGCCTTGAAATTGAATCCGCCGGGATTGCCGGTGATTGAGACGTCGTTGAACGGAGCGTAGCGGTCGTTGTAATCTGCCGCTCGCGGCGTCGCCGACAGCTGACGCACGTTGCTGTAGGCGCCCTTCGTCACGAACGGCTGCACGTATCCCTGGAGCGACACGTCGGGCGTGAATGTGTAATTGAGGCGCACGGTCGCCGACGTAGTGGTCTGCTCCAGGTGCGCGAAAGTGTAGTGCGTCCCGGCGGCGTCGCTGAAGTTGCCATACCACTGGTTGTCGGCAATGCCGTGCGTCCATTTGAATGAGAGGGCGGAGCTGAATCGGCCGAGGACCTTGTAGTCAATCTCGGGACTCAGGCTCAACTGCGAGTTCCGGCCCACGTCTCCCTTGAAATAGTTCGCCGACATGTGCGGCACGAGAGAGCGGCGATCGTTCCCTCCAATGGAGAGCGACGGGGCGAAGTAAGGATCCTGCCGAACGGCCGGCCCGCCACGCGCCTTTCGATCGCCAAAGGTGGTGCCGAGCTGACCCAAGGTGCCCCCCATGCTCCAGTTCCAGTTGTTCTTGAACGTGATACGGAGGTTGGTGTTGTAGGCAGCTTCCACGGGCAACCCCGCCGTGGTCCAGTACTGCCACCAATTGTTGTTCCACTGAAAACGATTGTAGTACTTTCGCTCGTGCCGGTCGAAGAATCCGACCCAGGTGCTCCATGACTGCTGGTCCGCCTGCTGGAGGAAGCCGAGGTCGTTGATCTCGAATCCTGCGGACCGACGCTGGTATGCAGACTCGAACAAGAGGTGCTGCCCGCCGACCTTGTCGAACCTGAATTCCTCCGCATCGCCGGTGAGCGCGGTGCGTGTGGAATCGAGCGGAAGCCCGGCGTCGGGACGCTGGTAGTAGTGCACAGAGTTCGTCTGGCGCGCGAGGATCGACGCGGGGCTTCCCTGCACGCCACTCCCGTCGAGCGATCCGGAGATCTCGTAGTCGTTCTTGAGGAATCGATGGCGGAAATCCAGCGCCCCTGCGTACGCGCTCGAAGCAAGATAGGGTGACGACCAGGCATCCAGACTTCGGTTCACTGCCGTGAAGATGGCACCGATGGTGGTGTTGCCTCCGCGCAAATCCTGTGTTGCACGCACGACCGCGAAGTTCGTTCTGGGCTCGAACGTCGTGTCCCCGGGACTCGCCGCGCGCTCGGTCGTGGCGTCCAGCGCGCCGACTGTCAGGCCACTCGTGAATCGACCTACGAGCTTTGCGGCAGCGAGGATCGTCGTGGGCTCGAGCGGAACCGTGTCGCCGTACGTGCCCGCGAGCTCGGGTGTTCGTCCGATGCGCCGGCTGTAGTAGAGCCCTTCGCTGCTGCAGTTGACCTGGTTGCAGTTCACGTCGAAGCGGAACAGCCCGCGTCCAGCGACGAAGAAGGGACGCCGCTCGTCGAAGAACGACTCGTAGGCAGAGAGATTGAGGACAGCGGGATCCGATTCCACCTGCCCAAAGTCCGGGTTCACGGTGGCGTCGAGCGTAAGATTCGGCGCCACGAGGTATTTCAGGTCCCCGCCGACCGCCACGTTCGATTTTTGTGTATAGGCGTTGTTGGTGATCCGGGCTGCGCTCTTAGTGACCACATACGGCATCGCCTCGAGTCGGCGCGGTGCTTCCAGATCGTCGAGACCATCAAGCTCCCCCAACTGCGACACGAGCCCCGACTTCGACTGACTGAGAATCGGCCAACTGACACGTTCCCTGTACCGATAAATGTCCCGATCGATCGTGAAGCCGAATATGTGCGTCCGGTCCCCGCTGTAGCGCATTTGAGAGAGCGGTAGCCGGAACTCGGCCGTCCATCCGAGCGAGTCGATTCGCGTGGCAACATCCCACACCGCGTCCCAGGCCCCGTCCTCGTTATTCCCGTCATTGTAGAGGGCCAGGTCCATTTTCACGCCGGCCGCGTTCACGCCGAACTCGTAACCAGTCCGCCGGTCGTGGTAGGAGTCGACGAAGATCCAGATCATGTCGGAGGGCGTGAAGGTGTCACGCCGCTCCAGTAGCCGGATGATGCTGTCCGGGTGGGGATCGAACGCCCGCACGAACACATAGAGATTCGCGGCGTCGTAGGCCACTTTTGCTTCGGTGCGAAAACGGGGCACCTTTCCCTCGCTGGGCGCCCACTGCGTGAACCCCGTTATGGGCGGGGCAGTGCGCCAAACCGCATCGTTGTCCCTGCCGTCGATCACGGGCGCAGCTTCCGCGCGAACCGCGGTCACGCCAGAATCCGTCGGCGCACCGATGCGGTGGGGGACAGGAGTGGACGGCCGCGCATCGACGCGGGCGGGTTGCTGATCGGGAGCCTGGAGACTCAGCGCGAGTCCCAGGAGAGCGACGACGCAAATCATAAGTGCTGTCCAGTCTGGGTGGTGGCCTGTGACGACCGCTTAATCACATTTGCGTGCTTGATGGGAACATGCAACATGTCGCGTGACGAGATGGCTCTTCATCGTGACGAGCGGGCTCGCGGAGGCTGCCTGTTCGCGATTTCTCTGTGAAAGTCTCATATTGGCTGCATCGGTGAGTCCGCATCTCGTAGGGTTTTCGGGGCGGCTACTTGTCGCGCGTCGATTCCAGAAAGAACGTGACGGGCCCTCGCGCTGCTCGCCAACTTTCTGCTAAGCGCCGACAGGCGTGTCCACGCCTCGATGCTCTCCGCCGTGAAAGTCGTGCCAAGGGGACGGAGTCGTCGAATCTTCATGAAGAGCGGGCCGCCCCCATGCCGGGCCGAAATCGCGTCCATCACCGTGATCGCCGCCTCTGCCGCTTGGCCGGTGGTTTGTCCAAAAAGGGGATCGAACACGAGGGGTACGAGGATCTTCATCCACCGCGGAAAAGTGCGACGAATGTCTGTCTTCACCACTCCGAGCTTGAGACATCCGACGTTCACTCGGGCGTGATCGTGTGCGGAGCCCAGCTCCTCTGAGAGACTGAGGGCCAGCAGGTCGTTGGCCTGGGCGAACTGGCGCACAGCTCTGATGACTCCGAATTTCCGGGAAAGATTCACGTCGTCGTAATTGATCTTACCGCGCGCCGCACCGCTGATGAGCAAGATGCCGCGCCGTTGAGCGTCAGGGTCGGGCGCCTGTAGCAGTGAGAGCAGATTCGTCGTCAGGACTAGTCTCGTCAGGAAGTTGACGGCGAAGTTCATCTCGACACCTTCGGCAGTGAGTTGGCGCGTGCCCTGTATGACTCCGGCGCAATGAATCAACCAGTGGAGTGTCCTGTTCCGGTCGCGGACCTCCTGACTCAGGCGATCAGCCTCGGTAACCAGACTTAGATCCGCCTGGATGAATTCGACGGAGCCTCGATCGGTAGCGGACAACTCGAGCACTGTTCTCCGCCCCCTCTCATCATCGCGGCCAACGACTATCACGTCGAATCCGAGCTCGCAGAGGCGCCGGGCGATCTCCTTCCCGACTCCATTTGTGCCGCCGGTCACGAGAGCCAGACGCGCTCGTACATCGCGCCCCGCCATCGATGGATTCCTGGCCGCTACGTCCTTCGCTCTAATGCGCATGCCGCTCGTCTGGCCCGGGACGTACATCGAGCTCCGTTTGAGAGTAGCTGACGAATCGGTCGACATAATCTGTGACGGCGCCTATTGCGAAGACCTCTCCCAGCTGCTCCGCTGTCCAGCCCACCTCACGAGCTCGCTGCCACGCGCGGTCGCCGACGTTTCCACGCGACTCGGCGGCTGCCTGCGCTACAGCGAGAAGCGCCGAGAGGCGCTGATCGTCGCGGAGATTCCCGGTTCGAATTGCGGCGACTTCGTCGGCAGACCAGCCCGCGCCCGCCGCCAACAGCGTGTTGACGGCGACAGTATAAGGCTCGGAGCTTGACACCAGCATGATCGCGACGCGCGTTTTGTGATCAAGGGTGCCGAACTGTTCCAACGAGCGGCGCAGGCCCATGTACCCGGCGAGAATGGACGGAGTGTGCGCCATCTCCGCGTGCAGGTTCATCAATCCACCCCGGACGGCGAACGATCTTTTCGCGAGCTCCTCGAGCAGGGGTCTGACCGCAGGCGGCGCCGACTCCACTGTTTCCGCAGGTATTCTTGACACGATTAAGGCTCTCCATTGATTGACGTTACGATTCGATCAACCCAGTCACGATCTTCTGAGATCCCACTACGAAGATTGCTCGCCGCGCTCCACCCGCGAACGCCGGCAACTGACTCCCGCTGGCCGACACGACCACCAGGCTTCCTTCTTCCGTCACCGCCGAGACGCTACCCACGACGATGTCGGGATTGGAAATCAGCTTTCGGATCTGCGCCATTTGCGTCGCCCGATCCATGCTCCACGCCCTCAGCTTGAGCGAGTCATACCTTCCCGACGTGTTCAGGTCTTCGTCGATCCCTGCAAGCCGAAGGGTCTCGCTCGCGCCGGTGAGCACCGACGCTCCGTCGGGTATGAGCGCCCGAACGCGCGCCCGTGCCGCCGCGATATTGTCGAGTATCTCCACTTCGAAGCCGGCCGCCCCAAGGGCTCGCGCCGCGCGGTCGATTCGGGTCGCGCTCGCCGGCGCGCTGAAGGACCATTCAACCAGCGTTTCTTCACTGGCGCCGTTCTGCTGGGGTTGATCCGATATTCGTTCCTCAGGGATCGCAGTCACCACACAACCCGTAACTCTCCCGCGTCGGCGAGCATTGCCAGCTTCTCCGCAACGCGCTTGAGTTTCGCGGGATTGGACATGATGTTGATGCCTTGAATCCGGTCGTCCCCAATCGAAATGGTGACGACCTGCTTTGGGACGCCATCGACCGAGCTCACCAGAGCGGGCTCCCCATTGATTTCGATGAGCTGAACGAGCATGCCAACCGGCGCCATCTTGCGCGTGACACCGGTGAGGAACTGCGCCACCGGAAGCGCGCCGCGCAGCGGCCGGCGTGCCGCGGCGCGAACCTGCCCCCCACTATCCACGTTCAGCGTCGCGTCGCGCGCCAGCAGTTGAACGACGTCGCCGATGTCGCCCTGACGCACCGCGCGGCCGAACTGCTCTATGAGCTGACGGTGCAGCGCGGGATCCGGGCGAAACCGCGCGACACTCTCGCCCATCCGCGCCTTGGCGCGGTGGAATAGTTGCCGGCAATTTGCCACGCTCACCTCAAGGATGCCTGCGATCTCTTCATAGTCGTAGTCGAACACCTCGCGAAGGAGAAACGTGGCGCGCTCCCGCGGGTTGAGCCGCTCCATTACGACCAGAAACGCGATAGAGATGGAGTCGGCGAGCTCGAG
>JBGPHO010000106.1:0-8426 GCA_041484425.1 Gemmatimonadaceae bacterium | reverse complement strand
TCCTCGCACGGCGATGCCGCGAACGCCCTCGGCCCCAAGTGCGAACGCCGCCCGTTCGCGCTGGATGCGGTGTTCAACCAGCACTTCGAGATCGATCACTTCCAGGACGTGCTCTTCGTAACGGAGTCTTTTGATCAACTGTACCAGGCCGTCGAAGAGGCGGGGCGGCGAATAGGTACCATCCGCTAACTCCGCGCTTCTGCGTCTCGACGTTCTGAGCCTGACAGCTTTGAGCTTTGGTCAGTTCAAGCTGACGTCTTGTTCAGTTGCCCTTGTTCTTTTTTCGAGCGAGTATCCCGTCGACTGACAAGGCCCCGCTGCCCCCAATCATGATCGCGAGGGCGATGCCGCAGCAGTGTCAGGACCTTGTCGTCAGTCGTGCGGATGACCTTGCAGAACATGATTGGTCCTCGCTCAGGGTACGTGGTCCATTGACTAGTCAACAGTCTCCGCAACTTTGCAAAAGAGGGCCAGGGGCGTCAAGAGTGTCCTTCAAGGGTGCCTTCTGAGCGTACTCTAGATCGTCGTTCTAGAGCGTCCTTCTAGAGCGTCCTTTTGGGTGCCTAGATCGTCCTTCTAGAGCGTGCTTTTGGGCGTCTAGAGCGTCCTTCTGGAGCGTCCTAGTAGTTCGACGCGCGAACACGGTCTAGCAGGTCCACCAGCAGGTCAAGCTCTGAAGGTGGAAGAACAGATACGGCCTGCGAATCCCACCGGTTTACCGGATCGTCCAACTCCCTTAACAGATCGAGACCCTTGGTAGTAATTCGACAGAATACGCGGCGCCGGTCCTTTGCACAGGGAGTGCGCGCTACCAGCCCCTTTCGCTCGAGGCGGTCAACCAAACGTGTCACACCCGGAGTCTGCTCAATCATTCGCTCGCCGATCGTAAGTGTCGGAATTCCGTCCGCTCCGGCGCCGCGAAGAATGCGGAGCACGTTGTACTGTTGCGGGGTGATGCCGTGCGGCTCGATCACCTGCGCGAGACTGCGCTTCACGGCGTCGGCGGTGCGGAGGAGCCCGAGTGTGGCCTGCTGCTCGCGCGAGCGGAAGTTTGCGGGAGGCTTCTCGTCGGTCGCCATGATTCAGTCTATGTATTGCCGAGACCTTGAGCAAGCAAATGCTGTCGCTCGCACCCGAATGGCTGCCAAACGCCAAGTTTCCCCGCTTTCATGAGCGGGTCGGGCTTTAGATTATTGGACCGCGAGACAGGCCCCTTTCCCGGCCTCGTGGGTATTAATCCCGGAATTCCCTCCGAACCCTGCCCTAGGAGTCCTGCGTGAATAAGATATTTGTCCCCGTTGTCGTGGTCCTGGCTGTCGCGTGCGGTGGTGGTGGCGGCGACGGAACCGGACCGAAGGCTCCGCTAAGCGACATCAGCACGATGGGTGTCGGCGAAGTGAGAGTTCTGAACCCGACCGATATTCCGACCGGCATCGACCTCCCCGCAGGCGCGGGGGCCCGGGACTATATCATCGTCGTTGGAAACACGAGCTCCTCCCACGACCTGGTGTCGAACTTCGTGGTGAAGGCCGATCAATCGAGTACCGGCGTTTTTGGCATCGAAGCGGCGGCCAATCTTTCGGCTCAGTCCAGCCTTCAGCTGAACCAGGTTCCGCTGGCGCGGACGCCGCAGGAAGCGGTCGAGAGCAGGGTCCGCGCATTCGAGCGCACGAAACTTACCCTACGCTCACCTTCCGTTCCGTTCGGCGCGTCGCGGCTATCAGCGCGCCGCAGCGCTCAGGTTTCCCAGATGGTGGTGCCGGCTGTCGGCGATGTAATCAACATCAAGATTCCGGACGCATCGACCAACGATCTCTGCGCCAACTTCATTCCGACACAGGCGGTCGTCGCTTCCGTCAGTCAAAAGGCCATCCTCGTCGTTGACACTCTCGACGGGCCGCCGGCAACGCTGTTCTCGCAGGCGCAGATGGACTCGATCACGTCGGAATTCGACGCCGTCACGTATCCCACCGACGCCGCCTATTTCAATACACCCACGGATGTCGACGGAAATGGCCGCATCATCATGCTGTTCACCGGCCAGATCAACAAGCTGACCCCGGCGAACTCTCCGCCCACTGCCGGATTTGTAGGCTGGTTTTTCTTTGCGGGCGACTTTTTCCCGGTCGTTGGCACTCCGCAAGCGCAGGCATGTGCACAGAGCAACGAAGCGGAAATCTTTTACCTGCTCTCACCTGACCCCACCGGAAGATTCGGCAACATTCGTACGACAAGCTCGGTGCGTCAGGGCACCCGCGGCACAATCGCGCACGAGTTCCAGCACATGATCAACGCGGGGAATCGCTTCCAGAACCCGCTGGTGAGCAACTTCGAGTCGACGTGGCTCGATGAAGCGCTCGCACACTTCGCCGAGGACGCCGTTGGCCGCGCTCAGCGCGGATTCACCGATCTCCAGACGCTGACGTTCAGCGACGTGTTGCCGTGCAACGCACCCTGCTCCCAGCGCGACGACTTCAACGCGTTTTTCTTCCAGAACCTCGCGCGCCTCACCGACTGGATGGATAAGCCCGACACCTTCTCACCGATGAGCGCGATGGCGGACACGAGTCTGGCGGTGCGGGGAGCGGCTTGGGCGATCGTCCGCTACGCGGCCGACAATTACTCGAGCGGAGCCCCCCGCGCCTTTACGCGGCTGCTCGTGGCGGGGCCAGATACGGGAGTCAAGAACTTCGTCGCCGCCACCAAATCCCCCGTTGATACTGTGGTGAAGGGATGGCTCGTTTCGATGTACGCCGACCATCTTGCAATTTCAGGCCTCGATCCGAAGTACCAGTACCGGTCGTACAATTTCCGCAGCGTGATGCCGCCGGTGGCGAAGTCCGTACTCAGTCAATCAGTCGCGACGTACCCGTTGCGGATTCAGTCCATCGGCAGCGGCAGCGACAACATCTCGGCGATGAACCGCTCGGGCACTGGGTCGTACTTCCGGCTCACCGTCGCGGCGGGCGCTGGCGCGAAGAACGTGAAGGTGCTCGATAACTCCGGCAACGTGGCGAGCTTTGTCGGCGAGCATATCTACGTACTGCGCGTTCAGTAGGCGGGATAGAAAAGCGACTAGGCTCTGGCATCCACAAAACCGAAGCAGGGAGCTCCAGGCTTTGCAGCTACATCGCTTGGAGCTTCCATACTGGCGTTATGGGTCGGATGTCCTGACATCGCGCTAACGATCAATAAACGCGACGAAGGCTCGCGTTCTCGGACTGCCTAAAATCCGAACGCCACCGGAAAAGCTCGCTGCCAAGCTGCTGCCAAGCTTTCAGCCCCCTGCTTTGGTATTCTCGTGACCAGCTGCGCACCTCGATCTCGCGCGGAAATCACGCGTCCCGGAGCGCAGCAATCGGAGTCTCCCGGAAAACATCGCGTCCCGCGAGCAGTCCGATGAGCAAGGTGAGCCCCACGATCACCGCCGCGATTCCGGCGACGGGCAGGATCGCCGGCGCGAACGGCGTCTTGAAGATGTAGCGCACGACCGCCCAGCCTCCGGCCAGTGACAACAGCATTCCAGTCAGGCCGCCCATCAAGCCCAGCAGGGAGTACTCGGCGAGAAGAATCCGGGCGATTTGCCCGCGCGTGGCGCCCAGAGTTTTGAGCAGCACCCCCTCGCGTACCCGCTCGCGCCGCGTTGCCGACACCGCGCTGAACAGAACGGGGATTGCGACGGCGAGGCTGAAGAGCGCCATAAACCGAATCGCGAGCGTGACCCTCCCGACGATCCTGTCCACGGTGCGCTTGATCGCGGTGAGGTCAATGCTCGACACGTTCGGGAACCGGTTCACGACCGCGCGCTGGAGCAGCGCGACGGCAACAGGATCCTTCACCTGCGCCAGCAGCACGTACTGGTTCGGCGCCCCCTTCAGTACTGGCGGCGCGAACACGACGAAGAAGTTGGGCTCGAACCGCGTCCACTGGACCTTTCGAAGACTCGTGATGCGCGTGGGGATCTCGACGCCCTGCACGTTCCAGGCGATGATGTCGCCCAGCTTGACGTTGAGCTCCTTCGAGATTCCCTCCTCGAGGGAGATCTCTCCGGTGTCGCGCGCAAACCTGATCGCGCTGTCGCCGAACCACTTGCCGGCGACGATCGTCTCGCTGGACGCGGGCTTGTCTCGATAGGTCGACCGGAACTCACGCCTCAGTGCCCACGACGCGCGGCCACGCTGCCCTCGAGCGACCGGGTTCATGTCGGTGACTTTTTTTCCATTGATCGAGGCGATGCGCATGGTGACTACTGGTGCCAGCTGGACCACATCGTGGCCGCCGCCCCTGACCATCGAATCGAGTCCCGCCGCCTGATCCTCCTGCACGTCGAAAAAAACGACATTGCCCCGCGACTCAGCCGCCGCCGTCGTGAATCGGCGCAGGAGGTTGTTCTGCACGAGAAAGAGAGTGCTTACCAGGAACGCGCCGAATCCGAGAGCGAGCGTCACGGCGCGGGTCTGATTCCCGGGGCGATAGAGGTTCGCCACACCCTGTCGGACGACGTACGGCCAACGTGTTCGCAGTCCCTTGCGCGCGGCCCAGGAGAGAAGAGCAGCGCTCGCGGCGAGCGCGAGGATGGCGAGACCGGTCGCCGCGCTCATCGCGAACGCCTGCCTGGTGGTCTGCGCTCGCGAGAGCGCGATGCCGACAATGCTGAGCACCAACGCCGCGTTCACGATTATTCTTGGCGCATCCGTCCACCGCATGCGCAGAACGTCAGCGTCGGTGTCGCGGCGGAGGGTCTGAAGGGGCGAGACGTTGCGCAAAGCGAGCAGCGGACGCAGCGCAAAGATGAGCGCGATCCATCCCCCAACCGCCAGCCCCGTGAATACCGCCGAGGGCACGAGCGTCACACGCACATTGATTGGCAGGAAATCGGTGAGCACGTGTGGGAGGAGAAACTGAATGGCCACGCCCAGCGCGGCGCCCGCGGCAGCGCCGACCAGACCCATCGCCGCGGCCTGCACGACATAGATCGCCAGGATCTGACCGCTCGATGCGCCGAGACAGCGAAGCACCGCTACGGTGTCGATCTTCCGCGCGACGAACGCGCGGACACCGCTCGCCACTCCGATTCCGCCGAGCAGCAGCGCCACCAGCCCAACGATGCCGATGAAGCTAGTGAGGTTTTCGATCGCATCCTCGGTAGCCGCTTCGGTCTGAGTAACCGTGCGGATGCGGACCTGCTGGTCCTCGACGCGTTTCTTGAACGGCTTGACGAACTTGTCCGGATCGACGCCGGACGGGAGTTTGGCCAGAACGGTCCGCTCCGCGGTGCTTCCGAAGACCAACAGCTGTGTCTCGGCAACGTAGCGGGCGGGAATGAAGATGCGCGGGCCGAGCATCTCGGCGATGCCGGCCGCACCGGGTACATCCTTGATCGTCGCGACAATGGTGAAGGTGCCGAAGCCCAGCTTGAGCGTGTCGCCGACGCTGGCGTTGAGCGATGTGAGCAGCGACGGATCGACGATCGCGTTGGCCCCCTGGCGCAGGAGTGCCCAGCGCCCGGCGGGCTGCGTCACGACGCCGCCATAGAACGGATAGTTGTCGGTGACGCCGCGCACCTGTGCGAAGCGGGTGCCGCTGGTGCGGGGAACCACCGCCATCGACGGAAAGGTCGTCACTCGCGCGAACGATAGCCCGTGGCGCGCGAGCGAGTCGAAGAGGGAATCGACCGCGGGAGGAATCGGCTTGGAGGAGTTGAACTGAATGTCTCCACCCATCAGGGAGCGCGATTGATCCTTCACCGACTGGATGATGTTGGCTGAAAAAGAGTCGATTGCCACGAGTGCCGCGACGCCCAGGGAAATCGACGACATGTAGAGCAGTAGTCGCCGGCGGGCGGTGCGGCTCTCGCGCCAGGCGAGGCCCCAGATGCTTCGCGACATGCCGATCACGGCCTGATCTCGGCGGCTCGGCTCAACACTTCAGGGGTTCTCACGCGGAGATCGCAGCGTCGGCGCCGGTGTCTTCCACGACGGCGCCGTCCAGCAGCCTGATCATCCGCGACGCCTTCGACGCGAGCGTGAGCTCGTGGGTCACCAGAACGATCGTGGAGCCGGCATCGGTGTTGAGCGACTGAAGCAGCTCGAAGATCCTGTGTCCGGTTGCGTTGTCGAGATTCCCGGTCGGCTCGTCGGCAAAGAGGATCCTGGGCGAATTTGCGAACGCCCGCGCGATCGCGACGCGCTGCTGTTCTCCGCCGGAAAGCTGGGTGGGAAAATGGTGGCCTCTGCCCGAGAGCCCGACGCGGTCGATCAGGTCCCGCGCGCGCTCGACCGCGCCCGCCGTTCCACGCAGCTCGAGCGGAACCTGTACGTTCTCGAGCGCGGTGAGCGTCGGGATCAGCTGAAAGCTCTGGAAAACGAACCCGACTTTCTCGCCACGCAGTCGGGCGCGATCGTTCTCGGATAGCTTTCCGAGGTCGGTATCGTCGAGGAGCACAGTGCCGCGCGTCGGTGTATCAAGACCGGCGAGCAATCCAAGGAGAGTCGTCTTGCCGCTGCCGGAAGGTCCGACGATTGCGACGAAGGCTCCCTGTGGTATCGTGAACGTCACGTCGCGCAGCACGGCGAGCTTCTGCTCGCCGCTCATGTATTCTTTGGTTACTTCACGGGCAATCAGCATGAACGAGTTTGTGTTTTGGCCGGGGCTTAAGGGACGACGGGTGATTCAGGCCGCCGCGCTCGCGTGCATCGTCGCGTGTGGGTCGGGCGGAAATGTAGACAGTTCAAGGAATTCGAGAGAGACGAAGGATAACACGGGCGTTGCAAAGGGAGTTGGATCAGCAGCCGCCATCGACAGCGGCCCCGAGTCAATACGCACTCCGGTGGTCCTTTTCTTCGGAACGAGTCTCACGGCCGGTCTCGGACTGGATCCGGAGCAGGCATATCCGTCGCTCATCGAGAAGAAGGCGCAAGCTGAGGGCGTACCTATCAAGGCCGTGAATGCCGGCCTCTCTGGTGAGACGACGGCGGGCGCGGTGCGGCGGATCGACTGGGTGCTTCGGGCGCCGGTGGATCTGATAGTCATTGAGGCGGGCGCGAACGACGCGCTTCGTGGTCTCGGACCCGACGACGCGCGAGCGAATCTGGAACAGCTGATCGCCGCCGTCAGAGCAAAACGGCCGGGGATGAGGATCGCTTTGATCCAGATGGAAGCGCCACCGAACTTTGGCGTCCCGTACACGAGGAGCTTCCACGCGATCTATCCCGAAGTGGCGAAAAAGGAGAATGTCACGCTGCTGCCCTTCCTCCTCGGCGGGGTGGCGGGAATTGCGCGACTGAATCAGCCCGACGGTGTTCATCCAAACGTGACTGGAGAGCGAATCGTCGCCGACAACGTATGGAAAGCACTCAAGCCGATGGTCGCGAAGCTTGACCGAGGTTCGAAAAGCGGCTAAGTTTCGAGGCTGTTTGCGTTTACGCTTCTTATCGATCGACGCCAGACGGCAGCACACCGGCGTCGATCTTCAGTTTCAGACCTCAAGTATTGGAAAAAGCATATGGCAATGCCTGCGACACAGATCCGGCGTGGAATGGTCCTCGTAATGTCGGGTGATCCGTGCCGGGTAGTCGAGTTCCGCCACCATACGCCGGGCAATCTCCGCGCGATGGTGCAGGCGAAGCTCAAGAACCTTCGCACCGGCAACAACTTCGAGCACCGCTTCCGCGCCGCCGACACGATCGAGAAGGCGTCGATGGAGACGCACGATCTGGAGTTCATGTATCAGGGCGGCAACACGTATCACTTCATGAACACCGAGAACTACGACCAGATGGAGATCGAGGAAGAGGTGCTCGGTGACAACGCGCAGTGGATGCAGTCGGGGATGAAGATCCAGGCCGAGTACTACGACGGCAGGGTGATCGGTATTCAGCTGCCGAATTCGATGGTGCTGGCGGTGGTCGACACCGCGCCGGTGATGAAGACGGCGACGAAGACTGCGTCGACGAAGCCGGCGAAGCTGGAGAACGGCGTCACGATCAACGTGCCGGAATTCGTGAACACGGGCGAAAAGGTGCGCGTGAATCCGAACACCGGCGAGTACATGGATCGCTCGAAGTAAGACTGCGCTGTGCTGTCGTCGAGCGCGCTTCGTCGCGGTTGATTCGATTGTAGAACGCGGTTAAGATGCAGGATCAAACGACCTGTTTAGAAAGCGCTGGGTTTGTTTGGTGCAATGGTGGCTGTAGCTCAATTGGTTAGAGCACCGGTCTGTGGCACCGGGGGTTGCGGGTTCAATTCCCGTCAGCCACCCCTCGGAACAAGGAACAAGGTCCGCGTTGCACACTTCGCAGAGTGACGCGCGGGATGCAGCCGGTATAGGTCCGTAGCTCAATTGGTAGAGCACCGGTCTCCAAAACCGGGGGTTGCAGGTTCGATTCCTGCCGGGCCTGTGGAGTCGAAATCGAGTTGCGATGCTT
>JBGPHO010000105.1:0-8473 GCA_041484425.1 Gemmatimonadaceae bacterium | reverse complement strand
ATCTTCCAGGCGTTCAACCTGATCGGTGACCTCACGGTCTACGAGAACGTCGAGCTGCCGCTCACCTATCGCGGCATGTCCGCGGCCGAACGCAAGCAGCGCGTGACCGACGCGCTCGAGCGTGTCGGCATGAGCCACCGCATGAAGCACTACCCGGCGCAACTGTCCGGCGGTCAGCAGCAGCGCGTCGCGGTCGCCCGCGCCGTGGCCGGCGATCCCCTCATCCTCCTCGCCGACGAGCCGACGGGAAACCTCGATTCGACCACATCGGAAGAGATCATGCGCGTTTTCGAGGGACTTGCCGAACAGGGACAGACCGTCATCATGGTGACCCACGAATCGGACATCGCGGCCCACGCGCGACGGGTAATCGTTCTGCGTGACGGCTCGGTCGCCAGTGATGAGAAGCGCGCGACCTTCATCAAGGCAGCCGGAATCGCGCCACCAGACCTCAACAGGAAAGCCTGACCGTGCCGTTTGCCGAGGCAATCTGGCTGGCTCTGGCGCAGATCCGCGTGCAGAAGCTCAAGAGCTTCTTCACGCTCCTCGGTGTATGCATCGGCGTCATGTTCCTGATCGCGGTCATCTCGATCGTGCAGGGCATGAGCAGCTACATGGAGAACGACTTTGCGGCGAAGCTTTTGGGCGTGAACACATTCACGCTCCGCCGCTTCCCCTGGTTCGGTGACGGCGCCAGCTCCGAGGAGGAGTGGCGCACCTGGCTCCGACGTCCGCGCATCTATCACTCGGATCTCGCGCTGGTGGCCAGCGTGCTGCCGACCGGATCCAGGTACGCCGTCGAGAGCCAGGAATACCTCCAGGCGCAGTCGCAGTACGCGCGCCCCAAGCAGGTCGAGGCTCACGCCGTGGACGGCGACTACTTCACCATCAAGAAGTACGACGTCCGCCTTGGACGCCTCTTCACGCAACAGGAGTCGACCCTCGGCGCGCCGGTTGTCGTCATCGGTGACGAGGTCGCGACGTATTTCTTCAGGGATCTCGACCCGCTCGGGCGCCAGCTCCGGATCAAGGGAATGCCTTATACGGTGATCGGCGTGCTCGAGAAGCAGGGTTCCGTATTCGGACTTTCGCTCGACCGCGTCGCCATCGCGCCCTACAACTCACCGCTCCACCACTTCACGAATCCGCGCGGCGACGTGGACGGAATCATGGTTCAGACTCCGACGTCGCTCACGATGACCGACGCGATGGAGGCGGTGCGCGAGGTAATGCGCGGCCGGCGCAAGCTCCGGCCGAGTGAGTCCGACAACTTCTTCATGGAGACCTCGGCGACCGCGCTTGCCTTCATGGACAAGCTGAAGAAGGTGATGACCATGGCCGGCACCGCGTTCCCCGCGATCGGATTGATCGTCGGCGGGCTCGTGATTATGAACATCATGCTCGTCGCCGTAGCCGAGCGCACGCGTGAGATCGGAATAAGGAAATCACTCGGCGCTCGGCGCCGCGACATCATGCGTCAGTTCCTGGTCGAAGCCGCGACGCTGAGCACGCTCGGCGCTATCATCGGGATTCTGCTCGGGATCGGCATCGCCAAGATCGTGGAGTGGAAGACGCCGCTGCCGGCCGCCATCGCCCCTTGGTCGATCGTTATGGCGACGCTTCTCGGGACCGTGGTCGGAATCATATCGGGCGTGTATCCGGCCCGCAGAGCCGCGTCGCTCGACCCGATCGAAGCTCTGAGGAAAGAATAGCGATGCGGATCGGGCAGCGCATTTTCAACGCGCTCGAAGGCGTCGGCATGGCCGTAGACTCCATCCGCGCTAACAAAGTACGAGCCGCGCTCACCATCATGGGGGTCGCAATCGGCGTGTTCGTCGTCGTCGCGATGTCGTCCGTGGTCCGTGGAATCAACGAAAGCTTTGCCAAGGACCTGGAGGCGGCAGGACCGACTTCGTTCTACATCTATCGGCGCCCGATCAGCGGTTTCCAGGCGTGTGATGGCTCGGACGAGACTTGCCCAGAGCGCCGCAATCCGGCGCTGACGATCGACGACGCGACGGCGATCGAGCGGCTGCCCACCATCAAGGCGGTCACTGCGCATCTGGGCAGCGGCGCCAAGTTCACCTACAAGGACAAGCAGACGAGCACGGGGATGGAGATCTACACGCCCAACTGGGTGGATGTGGATGGTGGCGACATTTATCCCGGCCGCAGCTTCACCTACGCCGAGAACACCACCGCGGCGCGCGTGATCATCGTCAACCAGAAGCTGGCCGATCGGCTATTTGGAACGTCCGACCCGATCGACAAGATTGTCAATGTCGATGGCGTTGGATTCCAGGTGATCGGAGTCTACCACTACACGGCGAGTCCCATGGGAACGCCGACGTCCGCCGGCGGTGGAGACCAGGCGAAAGCGATCGTGCCGTTCGAGTCGGCGCGCCGGAGCCTCAACCCGTGGATGCGTGGAGTGGACCTCATCGTCAAGCCGGAACCCGGTGTGACGGTGGAAGAGGCGACGGACGATGTGACGGCACTGCTCCGGGCGCGTCGCGGGCTCAGATCGACGGCCAAGAACACCTTCGAGATCGTGACGCAGGACCGGTTGATGGGAATTTACAACAAGCTCTTCGGCACCTTCTTCGTGGTCGGACTGGCGCTCTCCTCGGTCGGACTGCTGGTCGGGGGAGTGGGCGTGGTTGCGATCATGATGATTAGCGTAACCGAGCGAACCCGCGAGATTGGCGTGCGGAAGGCCCTGGGCGCGACCAGGAGCGCGATCCTCTGGCAGTTCCTGGTCGAGGCCGCGACGCTGACCAGCATCGGCGCTGCGATCGGGCTCGTGCTGGGGATTCTCGTTGCGCTCGGAATCAAGACCGCCTTCCCCGCGGTACCCGCCTCGACGCCGATCTCGGCAGTCATTGCGGCATTGGCGACGAGCGCGTTCACGGGGATTCTCTTTGGGCTCCTCCCCGCGGCGCGGGCGGCAAGGCTCGATCCCGTTGAGGCGCTACGGTACGAGTGACTGGCGGGGTCCGCGATAAGACCAACGGCAAGCGGTCCGGTCCAACAGTAACTTGAACAGGCGGGAGGCGCGAGTGGCAGAGATGCCAGTTCCGTAGTTCACTACGCCCTGACTTTTCTACCGCTGTATCAGGGCACAAGCAACTGCCTTTGCCTTGAATGCCACAGAGGCAAGTCCGGGCGTCGTGAACTGAACAACTGGCCACTACGCTACTGACGCCTCCCGCCTGTTCCGTTTGCGGTGTTCAGCCTTCAGTTGTGGGGGCCAGTTGTTCAGTCGCATTTAAGAAAGGTCATGTAGCGGCAACGCCGCTCTTCGCCGAAATTAGGTCATGCGCTTCATCGACGTAATCACGACCGCCCTCGAGCAGATCCGCGTCAACAAGCTGCGGAGTTTCTTCACGCTGCTCGGCATCATCGTGTCAGTGGCGTTCCTCGTCGCCGTCGTCGCGATCATCTCCGGCATGAACGCCTACGTGAAGGAGAATCTCGCCAGCGCGCTCATTGGCGCGAACACTTTCCAGGTGCGAAGGACTCCGATCCGCATCGGGCTCTTCGACGATGAAGAGTGGAAAAGGCTGCAAAGGCGGCCGCGCATTACCGAGGCGGATGCGGACGCGGTGATTGCCGCGGTGCCGGAGGCAGTGGCGATCAGCATGCAATCCGGCTGGCCGACTCCGATTGCCGACATCGTGTGGCGCGACAAGACGCAGGCCGACGTTGTCATACTCGGCGTCACCGCACCGTATCAGGTCGTCCAGGACTACGTGTTCGACAACGGGCGGCCTATCAGTGACATCGATGTCCGGGATCACAGGTCGGTCGCGGTCATCGGCGCCGACATAGCCGAGAAGCTGTTCGAGCACGTGGATCCCGTCGGGCAGGACATCCGGATCGTCGGCCAGAGATTCACCGTCATCGGGACGATCGCGAAAAAGGGAAGAGTGCTGGGACAGTCGTTCGACGGATTCGTGCTGCTTCCGCTCCCGAATTTCGAGATGATTTACGGGCGGCGTAAGACGAACACGGTGTCGGTCAAGATGCCGTCCGCGCTACTGGTCGCGAGCGGGATGCAGCGCGCCGACGAAGCGATGCGCATCGCGCACCGTCTGCGCCCCGCTGACGAACCGGACTATTCGGTCGAGACCGCGGACGCGCTGGTGGAGTTCTGGAAGAATCTGACAAAGATTCTCTTCTCCGTCATTCCGGCCATCGTCGCGATCGGAGTCGTCGTCGGCGGAATCGTCATCATGAACATCATGCTGATGTCCGTTACCGAGCGGACGCGCGAGATCGGCGTCAGAAAAGCGCTGGGGGCGAAGCCGGGCGACATTCGTCGTCAGTTTCTGGTGGAAGCGGTCGTGTTGGCGACGATTGGCGGTCTTTGCGGCGTTGCCGCCGGCTGGGGGCTGGCGGGTCTGGTGAGTCTCGCATCGCCGCTGCCCGCACGGGTAAGTCTCTGGTCCGTAATGCTTGCGCTCTCTCTGGGGGCTGGCGTTGGCGTGCTGTTCGGCGTCTACCCGGCGTCGCGCGCGGCCCAGCTCGATCCGATTGACGCACTGCGCGCCGAATGATCATCACCGATCGGATCCAGAGCAACATTCAGATCGCGCTGGATACCCTGCGCGCGAACAAGCTCAGGTCGTCGCTGACCATTCTCGGCGTCGTCATTGGAGTCTCGACCGTCATGACGATGGCTGCGATCGTCCAGGGAATTCAGGGTCAGATCGTACGCACGATCGAGATCGCCGGCCCGACCACGTTCTACGTGGTCAAGGTCTTCTCGCAAACGCCGGTGAATCCGGATCGGCTCCCTAAGTGGATCAGAGTGCGCCCGGATCTGGTGGAGGAGGAGGCGGAGCGCATCAAGCAGCTCCCGGAAGTCGGGTACGCAGCGATCTGGGGACAGTCGAATGGCCGCCTCTCCTATGAGGCGCAGCGCACCCAGAACATCCTAATCATGGGAGCCGACGACAGGTATCAGGAAATCCAGGGTGGCGAGCTGCTGGATGGGCGGTGGTTCACCCCGGCCGAAATGTCGTCGGGATCAAGCGTCGCCGTGATCGACGAGAACGCCGCGAAGCGACTGTTCGGCCGCGAGTCGATTCTGGACAAGCAAATTCACATCAGCGGCCGACCGGCACGCGTGATCGGGGTATACGCCCAACCTGGAAACATTTTCTCGCCGCCGGGGCAGGACATCGGCGTCATCGTACCTTACGCGATGCTCGACCATCAGTTCACACTCGACAAGACCAACGCGCTCTACATCCCCGTCAAGCCGAAGCCGGGTGTGACGACGGCGCAGGCACAGGAAGCGGTGACGATCGCACTGCGCGAGATGCGGCGGCTGCGCCCCGCCGACAAGAACAACTTCGACCTGATCACGCAGGATCAGATTCTCGACACGTTCAACAAGATCACCGGCGTGTTCTTCCTGGTGATGATCGTGCTGTCGAGCGTCGGCCTCCTCGTCGGCGGCATCGGAGTCATGGCGATCATGATGGTGTCGGTCACGAGCAGAACACGCGAGATCGGCATCCGCAAGGCGCTGGGCGCGACGAAGCGTGAGATTCTCTTTCAGTTCCTGGTCGAGGCCGCCACGCTCACCGGCTTCGGTGGTCTGCTCGGTATTCTCATCGGGCTGACTTTCGGGCGATTGGCAACGCTGGCGATGAACATCGATGCCAGCGTTCCGGTGGGGCTCACGGTTGTGGCGGTGATGGTCTCGGTGAGCATAGGAATAATCTTCGGCATGCTCCCGGCGCAGAGAGCGGCGAAGCTGGATCCGATCGACGCTTTGCGGTACGAGTAGATTCTCCGCATGAAACGAGTTGATGTTCTCGCTATCGCCGCCCACCCCGACGACGTCGAGCTCATTTGCGGCGGCACGCTCATTCGCGCGCACATGCTCGGCAGATCCACGGGAATCCTCGATCTCGCCGCCGGAGAGATGGCGAGCCGCGGGACGCCGGAGCTCCGCTCGAAGGAGGCCGCCAAAGCCGCGAAGGTGATGGGCGTCGCCGTGCGCGAGAACCTTGGGTTTCCGGACGGCGGAATCGAGAATACCCCCGAGACGCGAGCGAAGGTTGCGGTCGTGATCAGGCGCCTTCAGCCGAAGATCGTGATCACCCACTCACAGCACGGACGACACCCGGACCACCCGGTCGTCGCGCAGCTGGTGCGAGACGCGTGCTTCGTCGCCGGCCTGAAAAAGGTCGAGCCCAAGGTCGCGCCGCATCGCCCGCTCAAGGTTCTTCACGCTCTCTCTTTCCGCGAAGACAACCAGAAGCCGACGTTCGTCGTCGACATCAGCGAGGCGTTCGAGAAGAAGCTGGAGGCAATCGCATGCTACGAGTCGCAGTTCGGCGAAGCGGTGCAGGCCGGAGAGGTCTACCCGAACGGCGAGCCGCTGCGCGACCTGATTCGCCACCACGCCGCGCACTACGGGTCTCTCATTCGTTGCCGCTACGGTGAGCCGTTCTACACGACGGAGACGATGCGGGTGGAGGACGTGGCGTCGCTCGAGGTCGCGACATTTTGACCGGCAAGGGAGGCAAGCGCCCGTCGGCTCCATCTCCAGCAAAACCCGAGGCCGAAGTCACCTACCCGTCCTACCTCGCCCTTGACGAGCTGCTCCAGCTGCAGCGTCCACGCTCCACACCCGAGCACCCAGACGAGCTGCTCTTCATCATCGTCCATCAGGCGAGCGAGCTCTGGTTCAAGCTGATTCTCCATGAGCTCAACGCTCTCATCGCGCTCATCGAAGGCAGGGACACCATGGGCGCCCTCACTTCGGTGCGGCGAGTGAACGCGCTCGTCCATATCGTTACCGGCCAGCTGTCCGCGCTCGAGACGCTTCCGCCACAGCGGTTCGCGCAATTCCGCGGCTACCTCGGCACGTCGAGCGGCTCGCAGAGCGTACAGTTCCGCGCGATCGAGGCGATGTCCGGCATGCGCGATGCACATTTTCTTCAGGTCCTCAAACAACACGGGGAGATTGCGCCGCTGGTCAGGAAGGCACTTGCCAAACCCACGCTTCAGCAATTGTTCGACGGTCTGCTCGATGCAGAGGGCGTGACCCTCAAGGAGGTCTACTCCGAGCAAAACCAGAGGCCGCTGCAAATGCTGGCGGAGGGACTGCTGGAGTACGAGCAGGGATTCGCGATGTGGCGATTCCTCCACGTTCAGCTCGTCGAGCGAATCATCGGCCCGTTGACCTCCGGAACCGGCGGTACGCTCGGCTCCAAGTATCTACAGCAGACGATCAATCAGCGCTTTTTCCCGAAACTGTGGGAAGTGAGGAGCAAATTCTTCAAGGGTTGAGCTAAATTTCACCCATGCCGATTGACCCGATTTATCTCGACCACGCCGCCACGACGCCGGTGCGCGAAGAGGTCTTCGAGGCGATGAAGCCGTTCTACGGCCCGCGCTTCGGGAACCCTTCCAGCACGCACCGGTGGGGGCGCGAAGCGCGCGCGGCTCTGGACGAGGCTCGGGAGCGAGTGGGCCGATGTTTAGGCGCGCGTCCGGACGAGATCTGCTTCACCTCGGGCGGCACTGAGGCCGACAACCTCGCCATTCTGGGCGCGTGGCGCGCTCTCAAGGCAAAGGGCCGTACCGCTGTGGTTACGACGCCAATCGAGCACAAGGCGATTCTGGGAGCCGTACATCAGGCGGCGCACGAAGGGGCCGAGGAGCGTTTCCTGGGCATGACGCCCGACGGTGTGATCGAACCCGCGTCATTCGACGAGCTGGTCGACGAGCAGGTCGCGGTCTGCTCGATGATGTGGGTGAACAACGAAATCGGGTCGATTCAGGCGGTGCCCGAGCTCTCCGCAAAGGCGAAGGGGCGCGGCGTGATGGTCCACACCGACGCCGTCCAGGCATTCGGGAAGGTCGCGATCGACGCCCAGACGCAGCAGTTCGACTTTCTCACGATCTCGGGCCACAAGTTCGGCGCGCCCAAGGGAATTGGCGCGCTCTTCATTCGCCGGGGGATGCACATCGAGCCGCTGATGCACGGCGGAACGCAGGATCGCGGACGAAGACCTGGCACCGAGAATGTCGCCGCAGCCGTGGGTTTGGCGCGCGCCGCCGAGCTCACGCTTGCGGAGGGCGAGGCGCATTGCGCGCGGATTCGGAAGCTGCGTGACAAGCTCGAGGCCGGAATCCTGGCGAAAATCCCTGACGCGATCATCCACGGCAGGGGAGCGGAGCGTGCGCCGCACATCATGAACATCTCAGTCCCGGGTACTGATAGCGAATCGCTCCTCATGGCGCTCGACCTACGCGGCATCGCCGCGTCGGGTGGCTCGGCCTGCCAGAGCGGAAGCATCGATCCGTCGCACGTCCTGGCGGCGCTCGGCGTCCGTCCTGACCTCGCTAGCGCCGCAATTCGCATGAGCCTGGGCGTCCTGACGACGGATCAATCCATCGATCGCGTCATCGAAGTCTTCCCTGCCCTCGTCGCCAAGGCGAGACAGCT
>JBGPHO010000104.1:0-8489 GCA_041484425.1 Gemmatimonadaceae bacterium | reverse complement strand
CCGGGTGGCCGCGTGGATCGCGAGCGCGCCGCCAGCGTGATTCGCGAGCTTTTCACCGGACTGCCTCGCCGTCAGCGAGAAATATTCGACCTCGTCGATTTGCAGGGATTCTCGCCCGCGGAAGCGGCCGAGCGAATGGGGATGAAGCCGGTCTCGATCAGGGCCAGTCTTTTCAAGGCGCGAAAGGCAATCCGCGAAGGCCTGCTCGCAACCCACCCGAGCTACCGTGAGTTGGCCCGATGACGTGCGCAGAATGCCTTGCCGAGCTCGCTACTGGCTCACTGAGGGAGATGCCTGCCGATTCCGCGGTGATGCAGCATTGCGTCACGTGTCCCGACTGCTCGCGGCTTACTACAATGCTACGCGACAGGGAATACAACGCCGCGAACGTGCTCAACAACCTCCCGCCGATGAGCAATCCCATCACCGTGGCGGAGGCGTCCGTACGCATGGCGCAACGCCGGCGCGTGGGTCGGGTCGTCGTGATGCTGAGCGGCGCCGCGCTCGTGGTTACGATCTGGATTGCGGCGGCGACTACGATCATTCCGGCGCTGAACCATGCTGACCCCAACCCCAGCTCGACTCTGCTCACCGAAACGATTCCGCTCTCATGTCTTTCGCCGCAGCAGGCGGCGGACATCATCAATCCGTACGTCCGCTCGCGCGGCAGCACTTATTATGTTCCGACCTCAGGGATCTCGGCCATCACGGTGCGAGGCACCCGCGTGGAGCTAGCCAAGTCCAGAAATCTCATTCGGGATTTCGAGAACGATCCGGCGGCGGCGTGTCGCACCTCGTTACTAGGACCGGCTTTCGAGATACTTCAAGGCAAGCTCGCCGACCCTCTGATTGGCACGGGGCAGCCAAGTCCCGTAGCGGACAAGGTTCCGACCGCCCCGAAAAAGCGGTAGCCATCACTCCCCTCCCGTCGCCGGCGACCGCGCACATTCTGAAAAACGGGTAGCCATTGCGGAAAGCTCAGCAGTTGTGAAATATATCCTCACTCGAATTCCCTCAGACCACGGGCGCGAAGCGAGGGCCTACTGAGCCTTCCCCACTTCGAGGCTGCTGCGTCCGAGGCAAAGCTTCGTCACACAATTTGTGGAGACCTCACCAATGCGCACGTATGCCACTTACTCAGCGCTGCTGGCCGTGTTTGTCCTCGCGGCCTGCGACGACAGTCAGTCGGATCGGCCGACTGCTCCCAGCATTGCGCGCGGGGCCCAGCTCGCGGCGTCCGGAGCAACCGTGGTCGACATCGGAAACGACACGACGGCTCAGAATGAAACCCCCATCGCCGTCAACCCGGCCAACCCGAATAACTTCATCGTTGGTGCGAACGACTGGAACTACAACGATGGCTGCGCGGTCAATGCGACTTTTGATGGCGGCAAGACCTGGACGCCTACGGTTCCCAACGGTTTTATACCAGGAGTAACCAAGTACACCAACGATTCGACGGTGCCTGGAACCGGCACCGGGGATTTTGGGGGCGATCCTGTTGTGGCGTTCAGTAGCGACGGAAAGACTGCGTTTTATGCCTGCTACACGTACGCCGTCTCCGGGGTCAGTAGCTATAAAGCCCGTCTACTGCTCAGCACGTCGAAGGATGGGGGCAAAACGTGGCTTAAAGGTGGAAGTGCGGAGCCGCTTACAGTCGTGGCGCAATGGGATGCTTCTGGCATTACGAAGGGCTCGACGGGCCAATTTCAGGACCACGAGTCGATTTGGGTCGATCCGACTGACGGACGGATATACATCACGTGGGCGCAGTTCCACGGAAATGGATCGAACTCGCCGATCTTTGTCGCTGTATCCGCGGACAATGGAAAAACTTTCTCTACACCCACGCAAATCACTGCCAGCACCGTCCGAAGCAATCAGGATGCGCGGGTGGTGACGAACGGCGACGGAAGCCACGCATATCTGACTTTCGACAACGGTGTACAGGGCGGCAAGGGCGCGGTGATGTACGTCAGCGAATCTTCCGATCGCGGCGTTTCGTGGAGCGCGCCCGTCAAGTTCGCCACGTTCAACAATCCCGTCTGCCTCTTTCCACCCTATTGCTTTAACGTCTCGGGCACTCCCTTCAGAGGTCCAGGGTCGTATCCGGTACCCGCGTTCGATCCAGTCAGACAACGGCTCTATGTAGCGTATGCGGACATAGTTGGCGGTCAGGCGCAGCTATTCCTGGCATATGCACCTGCCAGCGGCGTGAAAGATCCGACTAAATGGACCATCATTCAGATGGCTCCCGGCGCCAAGGGCGACAGGCTGAATGTCGAGATGAGCATCGAGCGGGGAAGCGGCCGAATCGACTTCATTTCGGATGACCGCAGCTACACCAACAACGCCCTTGTCGATATCACCTACGGCAAGAGCATCGATGGTGGCGCGAACTTCACCACGCAACGTGTTACCCGCAGCGGCTTCGATCCGGGACTGTACGGAGTGCCGAGCGGCTCCGGCTTCCGGCCCTTCATAGGAGATTACAACGGCATCGTCTCGCTTCCCACGACTGCGGTGTTCGCATGGACCGGAGTAGGGAAGTTTTATGGAGACCCGCCAATCAACCTTGATATCTTTTTCGGGAGCGTAAGTCCGTAGCACGACGTGCAGTCATGGCTTCGATCAAAAACCCCGCCCAACGGCGGGGTTTTTGTCATCTAGCTCGGCTCCGTCGGCCCACCGTGCCTACGGGTACAGCGCACCGTCGGCGAGGTTAGTTGAGCGATCGTCCTGCCGAGACATTGTGCGGAGGTGTAGCGATGCCCCAATATTCGAGTGGAACGGGCCTCGCCGAGCATGCTGATGGACGAAAAACCAAGCAAGAACGAACACGAGTATTTCGCCAAACAGAACCTCGAGATCATCCACGAGATGCGCCTGAAGCTGGACGCCGAACGCAGGACGGCCGAGCGCAAGGCGCATCATAACAAGTGCCCTCGTTGCGGTGCCGACCTCAAGGAGCAGCACGCCGAACAAGTGAGGATCGACGAATGTCCGGATTGCGGCGGAATCTGGCTCGACAAGGGCGAGCTCGATCAGCTGCGGCGCGTCAACCGCGCGCGCGGTGTGTCAGGAGGCGTGCTCGGGTCGCTGTTCCGACGCGGGTGATGAATCGGCCGGCGGACTTTCGAATGATTGCCTCACGATGGCCTACTCGCAGCTTCGCGCGATACGCCTCGCCGCCGGGGAGTGGGGGAAGAGCGACAAGGCCTGCTGGGCGTAGCCTCGGGCAACCTGGCAGTGCCCGCGACGCGAATAAAGCTCCGCCACGCGAAGATTGATGCGGTAGCTCCCGGGATCCCACAGTGCGCCCGTGACCCAGCCGGCCGTATACGCCCCGCGACCAACCGCCGTCATCGCCATGGTCTGCGTCACGCTCCGGGCGGTCGAAAGGAGCGACACCAAGAGCAGCGACGTTGCCGCGAGTGCCAACGCGGTGTAGGAGATCTTCACTTCGCGCGCATTCCGACGAATTCCGCTCGTGGCGCCGAGGATGCTCCACACCAGGAAGGAAGGCGCGGCCAGAACGAGCACCACGTCGAAAGCGCTGACCACCATCGTCGTCACCACCGTTCCAGCCAATACGCACTGGGCAAGAACGGCATCCGGATCCTTCAGTTCGCTCCACCGCCTCAGCGCGCTAAAGAAAAGCATGACAAACGCCGCCAGAAACGCCGCGGTCGGAACGAACCCGCGCTCGGAGACGAATGCCACCCAGTCACTGCTCGGCCACGGATTCGCGGTCATGCCGTCGTCGGCGAGCGACCGGTCATTCGAAGGCGCGAAGCGAACGTACTCTACCGGCCAGTTGCCGGGGCCGACGCCAAATACGGGATTGGACGTCGCCATGCGTAGCGAGTTCTGGTACTGCGCCAGGCGGCCGCGCCCGCTTCCCTTCTTGTAGTCCACCATGCCGCGCGCGGAATCCAGATATGGTGACTCGCTGTTCCAGTTGAGCGTGTTTGGAAGTGCAATCGCCACCATTCCCCCGATGACCGCCGCGAGAGAGAGACGCGCGAATCGCCCACCGATCTTGCCGTCGCGCCAGTATTTCCTGGACGCGATCATCGGGACCAGCAGTACTATCGCGCAGGCGGCAACGGCGAGCCATGCTGCCCTCGAGCGCGACAACACCAGCGCGGCGCCCAGCACCGCACCACCAAGGGAGCCCAGCAGGGCGCCAAATGGACGCCGCGCGGTGACGGTGCACCAGACGAGCGATGGCAATCCAATCACCGCCATGTGCGCCACGAAATTCCGGTTGCCAAGTGTGCCGCCCGGGGCCCGGTTGGCGCTGAAATACTCCGACTCGAGGCCATATGCCTGCGCGAGCGAGAGCGCCGCAGCGCATACAGCCGCGATCGCCGCGGCAACGAGAATGGGTCGGTATGAGCCGCGCCCGGCCACCGAGCGCGATCCCCAGAAGACGATTGCTCCCGAGATGCTTATGGCGACGGAACGCTGTGCCGCCCAGTGGTTCGTGGCGAAAATCGCCGAGGCCACGCTCCAAAGCAGGAAGAACGCGAGCAGGCCGTCGATGAGATCAAAGGAGAGCGACCGTCGCCGCGCCATGAGCATCAATGCAATGATGAGCGCAGCCACGTGCAGCACGAGCTCCTTCGGCACGAAGTACCGATCGAGCTCGAACACCTTGTACGGGAGGGCGGCGATCACTGCCAGAATCACCCCTGCCTGTGCGACCAGCCTTATCACGCGGTCCGTCATCCGGGAAATATGCCTCCCTCAACGGCACATGAAAAAAAGCCCCGCTCGGATCGAGCGGGGCTTTTCTCGGTATTCTCAGCACTTCATCAGGTGCAGACGATCGCGCCAGTGGAGTTGTCGCAGGTCTTTGCAGACTGCGAGTGGGTCGCAGTGGCGCTCCAGGCCATTGGCGGACCAGCAATCAGCACAGCCGTGATGGTCACGTTCTGCGATGGCGTGAAGCCCTGGATCGTGGTCGGGCTCGTGGCGGTTCCGGCGAAGTAGGCGCCGTTGTTGTCTGCAGCGTACTGCTCCTCATAGGTCGCCAGGTTGCGAAGATCCGACTTCATCGCCGCGACGTAAGCCTTGTCCTTCGTATTGGCGAACTTCGGGATCGCAATCGCGGCAAGAATGCCGATGATGACGACTACGATAAGAAGCTCAATCAGGGTGAAGCCTTTCTTGTTGGTCATCATGTGGGAGGTCCTGTGATTTGGTTAGTCGACGCGCACAGCCGATAGTTGCGGGGCAGTGGGCCAGGCCTATCGGGATGGTGGGGTGCCAGAGGCATCTCGGCACATCCTGCTTGCGTCGAAGTGCGTCTTTCCTACAGCACAACGCTTCATTCAAAAGACGCGGAAATCATCCACTCGGCAACACCGTTTCAACGCGCGGCGTCGCGATTTCTCGCCAAGAATTGTGCCTTCGACTACTTGCCGCACCAGGTGGATCAAAATGTTACAACGCGAGCGCCATTTTACATCCGGGGAACTACCTAAAGTCCGCACTGCTAGTGGGGGCTACGGTTTCATGAATCGACCATGACGATTGCGTCAGACTTCTGTGTGACGCTTCGACGTCATTTTTCCGGATTGCTCGCGTAAACAACGGCGCACAATTCCCTTACCTGACGTAAACAATGTGCGGCTGCGCACGATGGTAGCGTTCGGACGTCTCCCGTCTGAACCCCAACCGCCCGTCAGCATGGCAATCTCGCTCGACGAATTTCACGCTACCTCCCAAGCGACGTACGCTACCTCGGAGCTTCGACTCCTGTATCAGTTGTACGAAGAAGCGCAGGGATCCCGCATCGCGCACGGCGAGCGCCTCCGCGCCATCCTTCAGGGGAGATCCTTTCCCCGTCTGATCAGCACCATCACGGACGCCGATCCCCTTCTAAAGGCGATCGGGCAGGGGGAGACAGCAGGAGCGCCCAGGATCCTGGAACGGGCCTACTCACGCGCCGTCGACGACGAGGCATCTGCCGCGGACGCGCTACGCGAAGCGATCGAGCAGCATCCGGCGTGGCCATGGCTCTCGAACATCAGAGGCGTTGGGCACCTGCTCGCGGCACGGCTGCTGTCGAGGCTCGACGTCGCTCGCGCGGAAACGCCATCCGCGTTCTGGGCGTATTGCGGGCTGGGAACGATTCCGGGCGCTGCTTATCGGTGCTCGCGATGCAGGCTGGAAGTTGCGTATCCGCTGGGATATCAAGTTCCCGCCACACATCAGGAGCTGCATGCGAGGCGGGAATGCCCTGGAGAGCTCGAGGCGGTTGCCGACGAGCACCCGACGCGTGTCGCTCCGCGGCGCAGTGTTCTGGGAGGGCGCGCCAGCTACGACGCACAGGCACGCATATCATGCTATCTGATTGGTCTGTCGATGCTCAGATGCCGAAGCGACTACCGGTCGTTCTACGATTCGGCACGCGCGAGCCTCGCGGTCTCGCGACCGGGATGGACTCCAAAGCGCTGCCACCTCTCGGCCCTCCGCAAGATGGAGAAGACGTTCCTGCGCGATCTCTGGCTTGCCTGGCGTGCCGCCATCAATCTGGCCGTTGTGCCGCCTTACTTTCCCCGGATGTGAAAACCCGAAGTGCGCGTTTGAGCCGCGCTAACCGATGCCTATGTCTACGAGTCACCCAATCAACCCGAGCGAAAATCGGTTAGCCCGGCCGCGCACAGTCCTGCTGCCCGTCATCTCTGGAAACGGTATCCAGCTTTCCGCACGGTGATGAGGTGGCGAGGCTGCGCCGGGTCGGGCTCCAGCTTGTTCCGGAGCCTGGCAACGTGCTGATCCACGGTGCGTGAGGTGACGCCGAGACTGTAGCGCCAAACCTGTCGCATGAGTGTTTCGCGGGAAACAATGTCGCCGCCAGACTCGATGAGAAACGAAAGGAAGTCGAACTCCATCGGGCTCAGGTCGACCGGGTTTCCTCCGCGCAGTACCGTCCTGGTTCTCAGGTCCACCACTACGTCGGAGAAGCGGTGCAGTGAAACTCGCGTGCCTGCATCGCCAGCGGCCGCTGATCCCCCGGCGGGCGCCAGGCGTCGTATGATCGCTTCCACACGGGCGAGAAACTCGAGCACACCAATTGGCTTGACGACGTAATCGTCCGCTCCAATGCGGAACCCCTGGACCTTGTCCACTTCCTGGTCGCGCGCGGAAAGAATGAGCACCGCCGCGGCGCCACCTCGGGCGCGGTAACGTCGGAGTACCTCGAATCCATTCAAACTCGGGAGCATCAGGTCGAGAACGATCAGGTCCGGGTTGTGCTGGGTGAGCCAGGCGAGGCCGTCGTTTCCGTCGGTGACGCACTCGACTTTGTAGCCCTCGACCTCGAGGCTGGTTCGAAGACCGAGCGCAAGCGTCTCGTTGTCCTCGAGAATGAGAATTGAGCGGTCGACCGCGACATCACTGGTTCCGGGTGGCTGCCATGCGTGCGTCATGACGCCCTGCCGTTCTGATTGCTGTGAAGGGCCAGCGTGAAGCGAGTCCCTCCGCCCGGCGTTTCCGAAAGATCCGCACTGGCGTCCATCGCGGTTGCCAGATCGCGTACAATCGAAAGCCCGAGGCCCGCACCGCCCGTGCTGTCGTCCAGCGTCCCGCCCACCCGGAAGAATGGCTTCCAGACGTTTTCTCGCTCTGCTGCGGCGATTCCAGGGCCGCAGTCATCGACCCAGAGTCGAACGATTTTTCCCTCGCTACGCACACCGATAGTGATTGTCTGTCCTATCGGTCCATACTTGGCTGCGTTGTCCAGGACGTTGATGAGAATCTGCCGAACAGCGCCTGGATCTCCGCGCGCGATCGACGGTTCTGTCACGTCGAGCTCGATGCGCATCTTGCGCGCCTCCGCCAGTGGCGTGAAGAAATCCGCCGCCGTTTGCACAACGCTCACGACATCGACCGGACCGGAGGTGAGCTGCATCTCAGGCTTCGCTGCCGCCAACACTGAATTGGACAGCGCGATCAGGCGGTGTGTTTCCCGTTCTATGATCTCGAGCGATCGCTCGCGCTCTGCATCCGTTCGCGTGCGGCCGAGTCGGAGCAGCTGCACGAAAGTCAGGATCTGCTGCAGCGGCGTGCGGAGCTCATGCGACACGTTTGCCAGAAACCGTTCTCTCGAATTGACCAGACGAATCTCGCTGCGCAGCGACGCAAACCCGGCGATGGCGAGGACGATACTCCCCGCCAGCAGGAGCAGGGACGCCGGGAGGCGCGATTCAGGAATTCCGCCGGCAACGAGGAACCGGGCCACTCCCGGGCGAAGCGCGACCAGGAAAGTTGTGCCCCCTACGAATTGCAACGGAGCCACGCCGTAGAAATTGGAGGACCGCGCGCCACCCTTGGGGGCCTGGTAAATCGTTCTATGCGCCTCGTCGGTGATGGTGAGCGTCAGCAACGACTCGGCGGGCATGCCAGCAGGCCATTTGCCGCCCATCATCATCCCCGATCCGGTGTCGGCCATTCGACGCGCACTATCCGCGGCCGAT
>JBGPHO010000103.1:0-8509 GCA_041484425.1 Gemmatimonadaceae bacterium | reverse complement strand
CTTCCGCCCGAGCTGGCGGCGAGCGTATCTGCCGAGCGTTTTCGCCGCGAGATACTGACGGTGGCGAGGCTGCAGCACCCGCACATCGTCCCGATTCTGAAAGCCGGTGAGGTGGACGGACTTCCGTATTTCGTGATGCCGTACGTCGATGGCGAATCCGTTGATATCAGGCTGCGCCGTACTCGCACATTCGGTGTTCGCGAGACGCTCGGCATCATGAAGGACGTGGCGCGCGCGCTGGCGTTCGCGCACGAGCGCGGCGTCGTGCACCGCGACATCAAGCCTGGCAACGTTCTTCTCGCCGCGGGTTCCGCGACGGTGACGGACTTCGGCGTTGCGAAAGCGTTGTCCTCGGCGCGCAGGTCAGGCGAAAAGGGCGCTGGGCTCACGAACACCGGGATGTCGCTGGGCACGATTCTCTACATGGCGCCCGAGCAGGCGGCTGGTGATCCCGACATTGATGGGCGCGCTGACATTTATTCGCTCGGAATTACCGCGTACGAGATGCTCGCGGGCGCTGCACCGTTCGCGAATCTCGGCCCGCGCGAGATGCTGACGGCGAGGCTCACACTTCCGCCGCCGCCCCTCTCCACGATCCGGACGGATGTGCCCGCGGGTCTGGAGCGCCTGATCGCGCGCTGCCTCGCAATCGATCCCGCCGATCGTCCCCAGACGGCGACAGCGCTCGTCGAGACGCTCGAAGATCCGGAGATGTTCAGCGGATCATTCGCGTCGGCCGGTCCGAAAATCGCGCGTCAGGGAACCCGGGTAAAACGCGCGGTCATCGGCGCGCTCGCGCTGGTCGGAGCGATCGTGGTCAGCGCGGGGATCTATGAGAGAGTGCATTCCGGCAATTCATCGGTGCTCGCGGAGTCGACGACGAGTGCGGGCAAGCCGGTCGACCTCGGCGTCATCGCCGTGCTGCCCTTCGTGAATCTGGGTGCCGATTCGACGAACGCCTATCTCGCCACAGGCGTGACCAACGCTGTCGCAGGCAAGTTGATGAGGACGCCCGGACTTCGAGTTCTCGCGCCTGGGCGCCCGCGCTCAGTGAAGCGTCGTAGCGACACGACCAGCACCGCGAACGTCGCCGCGCGACTCGTGCTCGAGGGAACGGTGGAGCGCATCGGCGACAGACTGCGCGTGACGGCGCGTCTCAGCAGCACCGATGACGACGTGATGCAGTGGGCCGACGTGTTCGACCGCGACGTAGAGGATCTTTTCGCGGTGGAGGACGAGATCGCCGAGGCAATCGCGGCGTCGGTGACGCCGGTGGCCGGGCAAAGGCAGGGAACCGCCGATTAACCGCAAGCGCTGCCCATCGAGGCGACCGCAGGTGGAGAATGCGTGAGGGCTAGTGTGCCGGTCGCCAGGCGTTCACAACATTACGGGCGGCGCCACTCGTTACCGGCGACACAGGCCCTCCCCCCGCGTTGATCAGGTAGATCTGCGTGACAGGATTGCCGCCAATTGCGGCACGATTGCTGGCGAAGGCGATTTGCGCGCCACTCGGTGACCACACCGGACCGGAATCTTGTGTCGCGGGAATGGTCACGATGACTAAATCCGTCCCATCGGCACGCATGGTACTGATCCAGGACCCAAGGTTGGACGCACACGAAAAAGCGATGCTGGAGCCATCCGGCGACCACTGGGCCGCCCTTCCGAGATTCGACGTGCAGGCGGCGTCGTCTGAGAGCTGCTGGTCGCTGGAACCGTCCGTCGGCATGACGTACAACGTCCACAAGAACCTCGGTGATCGGTTCGAGATAAAGAGAAAACGCGTGCCGTCGGGCGACCACTCGAGACCGAAATTCTCTCCCGGCATGGCCCGCACGAGCCTCACGTTGGAACCGTCGCTGTTCATCACAAACGGCTGGAATCCAGCTACAACTGGGTCGAAGCTATCGAAGGAAATGCGGCTTCCGTCCGGCGACCAGCGTGGATGCGCGGCCCCCGCCCCACCGGCCGACTGAAACAATCGATGGCTTCCGGAGCCGTCCGCGTTCATCAGAAAGACATCGCGCCGGCGAGCGGGCGCACCTGGCTCGCTGTCCACCGCACTAACGAACACGATCTGGCTACCATTCGGCGACCAATCCGGATCGCCATCCAGGACCGCATTGTGAGTTAGCTGCTGCCGCTCGGATCCGTCGGGACGCATCGCGTAGATCTCGGACGCGGAACCTGTCCCGCTCACTACCAGCATCACTCCACGGGGATCACTCAGCAGTGAAGTAGGACCCTCGCCGCATGCGACGAGGCAGATTGCCAACCAGGCACCGAGGTATGGCGCAACGCGGATGCAACGCATAGCTGGCAAGGGAACCTCGCGACTGGTCTCAGAGTGCTGCGCGACTGAATCTGTTGAGCCCGAAACAGTCTCCGTCAAACTAATAGGTCTCCCATATCCCGTCTCGCCACTTTCAGCGCGCAACGGGGACACTATCACTCGGCGAACGCTCCCTGGTAATCCGGAACGCGAGACTTGACGCGACGAACCTGGGTTGTGAATTGCGTTTCCAACCCGATAACTTAGGAGTCCAATAGTGTAACCCTGAGTTTCCTTACCGGAGGTCTAGTCCCCTCCGATAGTCTGTGACGTACTGGCGCCTCGGCGCCGCTGATCGAGAGGAGCCGCGAGTGGAGCTGGGCAAGTACGTTAAGAACGGCCTCATCGGCGCTTTCGCCTTGATCCTGGTTGGCCCCCGCTTGTTCCCCGGAGCCGACGCACACGGCCCCGTTCACTTTGGGGCAACACCACTCGTGGCAGGTATCCGTCCAGCGGTCTCGGCAGATGCGACGTCGAAGAACGCTCTCCTGGCGAAGAGCTATGCGGCTCTTCGCGCGTTTGCGGGAGCCGTGCGCCCACTGAGTCATCCAAAGGCGCTCGAGTCCGCGTTCCGGAGCTACTTCGCCTATACGGCGGCACACCCGGAAGAGGTGAGAAAGCCGGTGTTGTACTTCGTCGACTACGGTCTCCCGAGCACGGAGCCGCGCGGCTACATCTTCGACATGCGGGCGCTCAGGATTCTCGAAGGTCCATTCACGGTCGCGCATGGGCGCGGGTCGTCGCGGACGCAATACGGGACTCCGACTCGTTTCTCGAATGCGCTGGGTAGCGCAGCGACGTCGCTCGGTCTCTATCTCGCGGAGAACACCTACCAGTTCCACGGCCACACGGGTGGGCAGTCGTACAGCTCCGTCGGACTACGCCTGAAGGGCGTGTCCGCGAATTTCAACGACCACGCACTCGCGAGGGGCGTAGTGGCTCACGGCGCGCCATATGTGACGGCCGGCAGGGCCGGACGCAGTGAGGGTTGCCCCGCGATGGAACCGGAGCGCGCTCGGCGCGTGCTTCCGGAGCTCGCTGATGGCGGGATGGTGTTTCTCTTCGCGCCGGACCCGGAATGGATGGCGGACGACCCATGGGTCGTCGCCAGCGCTGAGTAGACCGAGCGACACAAGCCAGGGACTTCCGTTCCGCCTACTGTTTCTCCGGGCGCCAGGAATAACTGAACCGGTAGGAGTACGCGCGCTCCAGGCTTTTGGGCTCGACGCGCATCACGATGCGCCGCTGACCACCGTCGATTTTCACATTCGCCGGCTGCGATTCGCATTGTTGCTTTATGTTCTCACAGTCACGCAAAGCGACTCCGAAAACGATGATGGGGACCGTCGATTCGTTCACGACATAGATATTGTGGGAAGGCGTTGCCCCATGCCCCTCCTCTGTCGTGCTGATTATCGTGTCGTTGCTTGGCGCGACGTAAACGAGCTGGCTCTGGGAGGCACAGCCGGCAATCACCAATGCGAGGAAAGCAGTTGTTGAACGCATAACGGTGGGTTCGGGATCGGTTAAGGGAAGGAAAATTCTAATCGATCAATCGTTGGCGCGCACGGCTGTACGAACAGAGGTTCAGCGCCCTGTTTCACCGTGACCAGGAGGGATTTTCGCTCCGGGCCTTGAGCCCCTTCGCCTCAAAGCCGAGATACCGTTCGGTGATACCCTTGGTCATCCGTCCGAACGCGCCGCCGAAAACCCCCTGAAAATCAAGGGATAGCGTCGCCCGACTTCCACCGGGCCTTGCCTCGACCGCGTGATAGCCGACGGCCCGAAATCCAGGACGGACACTGATCCAGGTGAAGCCTTGCCTGGCGCTCGACGTCGCTCATCACCTGCCACACACGCTCCCTGGGCGCGGCAATGTCGATCGTAATGCTGAATTGTCTCATAGGCTCATGGCGGTCGGGTCCCCCTGTTGTGGTCGCATCGGGATATAATAATTCGGCTAAGGGACGGCAGCATTTTGTAAACAACAACCAAATGACCCATGACCAAATTCGCCAACATCCTCGAAACCGTCGGCAATACCCCTGTCGTCAGGATTGGCAAGCTCGCGCCGCCGAGCGTCAACCTCTACGTCAAGATCGAAGCGTTCAATCCGCTTGGTTCGGTGAAAGATCGCCTCGCCCTTGGCATCATCGAGGACGCGGAGCGTACGGGCGCGCTGAAGCCGGGGCAAACCGTCGTCGAAGCGACGAGCGGCAACACCGGCATCGGACTCGCCATGGTGTGCGCACAGAAGGGCTATCCACTCGTGGTCACGATGGCGGAATCCTTCAGCATTGAGCGGCGCAGACTGATGCGCTTCCTCGGAGCCAAGGTCATTCTCACGCCCGCGCCCGAGGGCGCGACGGGGATGGTCCGAAAAACGATCGCGCTCGCGAAAGCGAATGGTTGGTTCTATACGAGGCAATTCGAGAATGAAGCAAACGCCGACTACCACTCGCGAACCACGGCGAAAGAGATCGTCGCCGATTTCGCCGGTGAGCGTCTGGATTACTGGGTCACGGGCTTCGGAACCGGAGGGACCCTGAAAGGAGTCGGGCGTGTGCTCGCAAAGGAGCGGCCTGAGGTCAAAGTCGTCGTGTCCGAGCCGGCCGACGCACCGATGCTTACCAGCAAAACAAAGCAGGAGCGAGCGCTGGACGGTTCAGCTGCCGCGCGACACCCGGCGTGGAAGCCACACCCGATTCAGGGCTGGAGCCCTGACTTCATCCCGAAGCTCACGGGCGATGCTCTGGACATGGGCCTGGTCGATCGCGTCATCACGATACCTGGGGCCGAGGCGATGCGCTGGAGTAGGCAGCTTGCTCAGAAGGAGGGAATTTTTGTCGGCACCTCTTCCGGCGCGACGTTCGCGGCGGCACTCGAGGTCTGCGCCGATGCGTCCAAGGGTGCGACGGTTCTCTGCATGCTTCCCGACACGGGAGAGCGGTATCTCAGTACTCCATTGTTCGGGGACATCCTCGCCGAGATGAACGAGGAGGAGATCGCAATCGCCGGGTCGGTCTGAGGACTTAATAGCACGCTTGCCGGTACACGATGTTCACATCCCCGGTCTGACTCGGCACGACGTATGGCGGACGCGGGGGAATCGTCACGCCGGGAACTGACGGAATGCCGGGTCGTCGCGCTGCAAGGTCGAACTCGATATGCCCGCCTGCGGGAATCGAGAGCGCGACGATCGCGCCGGTGTCGGGAACGGCCCAGTATTGCATGACCCAATCCCGTTCGCGATGGCGGTATCGAGTCGTGTCGACGACTTGCCCGTCGATCGACGACGAGAGCACTTTGGCACCGCGCGCGCGCATCACCAGCCCAGTGGTTCCCGCGGGCGCGATGACACGCAGCACGACTTGCCTGGCTCCGTTGATCAGCGTGTCGCGAATTAGCGAGGCGCTCGGCGCGCCGAGTGGCACGCGCTGGACCTTTTGGCCGGTGAAGCGGACTGCGTTCTCCGACAGACGCGACGTCCAGGCTGGACCTGGCCCGGGCGTTTCTTCCCCGATAGCGTCGCGCGTCCACGCATTTGTAGACCTACCGAGCGCACCGAGCCAGGCGTCGCTCGAGTCGGCGTTCTCGGCGTACACCAGTGCGGAGCGAAGTGGATGGTCGGGACTCGGATGCACCGTGAGGAATGCGATCACGAAAAGCACCACACCCGCTCCGGCAAGCCATGGCGCGGCCGACCAGCGCGCACCGGCGGCGATGGGCGCGAGCAGGGGCGCGAGCAAGAGTGCGACGAGCGACGCCACCACAGTCAGCGCGATCGAGCCAATACCGGTGACGCCGAGCATCACCACCGAAACGCCGTAGATGAAGCCGACGAGAATGAGCAGTGTAATGGCCGCGGCCGCCCAGTCGGCCACTTCGCGGCCGCGCGTGACAAGCGCCGCGCCCGCGGCGAAGAGGAGAGGCCAGGTGAATAAGTAGCTGACACCCGGTACTCGCATGCTGAGCGCGAGCGCGATCACCAGCCACACAATGAGAGCGCCGACGTGCAGCCCGCGAGGAGTGCACCATCGCCTGGCAACCGCATAGCACGTAGCCGTCACCGATAGGGCGAGCAGCACCGTCGCCGTCGCGTACAACCCACTCCACACCGCGGGACCCGCGAGCATTCTGCCGACGACCCACCCCATGCCGCCGGACAGCACGAGTGCGACGAGCGTCGCCAGCACGCCAGTGCCCAGTCCCTTCCGGTCGCGAATGACGAGCGTGCCGACGAGCACCAACGCGAGAATCGCCAGGGGGAGCTCGAGTCTCTGCGGATAGACGACGAGCCCGACGATCGGCAGGTCGAAGAACACGCCATCGCCGGTGCGCGCGCGCGGCAGCGGCTCGGAGCCGAAGGTTCGCGCCATCGCGAGCATCTGCGAACCGTGATGCTGGAGACTGCCCGGATTGAGATGCGCGACATCATCGTGGCTCGTATGGTAGCGCTCGACACCGTCGGCAAACGCGAAGTTGAGCGCGGGAAGTTCGAGTACGGCCAGCTCGGAGAGGTCGGTGTCGTTGGGCAGTGTGCGATAAATCGTCGCGAAGACCGATCCTGCCGTCGCGTCACGCGCACTGCGGAGCGCTCGAGCGGCGTCGAGATTGCCCGGGCCCGTCTCGAACATGAACGAACGCCCGCTGGTGCCGCGCGCCTCGAAGTTGAGCACGATTGCGACGTCCTTCGCCCAGGGATGCTCGCGTACGAATGCGGCGGCGCCAAGGAGTCCTGCTTCCTCGCCATCAGTGAACAACACGATGACATCGTGGGTCAATGAGCGCCTGCGGGCTCGCAAGGCGCGGAGCGTTTCGAGCAGCGCGGCTGATCCGGCGCCGTCGTCCGACGCGGCCGGCCCAGCCTCGACGCCGTCGTAGTGCGCCATGATGAGCACTGCCTTGCCACCCGCAACGGTTCCCGGAAGCCGTGCGAGAATGTTCTGAACGCGCCCCGCCTGCTGGTAGCGCGTGCCGATCGCGGTCGCTTGCTGGATCTGCGGGCTGAGCCCGAGCGCGGAGAGCTGGCCGACGATGTAATCGCGCACGCGATCGTGATCCGCGGTGCCCATCGGATGCGGCCTTTGCGCAATCTGCTCGACGTGACGCATCGCGCGCTCGGCGGAGAACACCGTATCCGGAGCCGTCGCCGGAACGGCGCTCGGAGGCCGCGCGACGCGGAAAATCGAGATCGCGCAGAGGGCGAGGAGGCCGAGGGCAACACCGAGTCGTTTGAACAACGTGGAGTTCATCGCGAAACCGTTTTACTTCGCCAGGCCGAGCTGCTTCATGTACGTCTGGTTGTCCCAGAACAACCATTCATGATCCATTACGCCGGCATCCGTCCAGTGCCCGATTGTGGCCATGGTCATGTCGAGCTTCTTTCCGGTCGGCTGGGCAAACTTTCCGTTGCCGATCGCCATCGGTTTTGAAAACGTTCCGACCATCCGGCCGGTCACCGCGGTCCAATGTCCGTTGGCGATCCTGATGGGGTGCTCGGTGATTTTGAGATCGGGCAGCGCGACGAACATTCCTTTCAAATCTTCGATGTGCTTCTCGATGCCATGCGTATCGTGGCCATCTGGCCAACTGACGGTGATATCTGCTGCGTGGGATTCCTTCAGCCGATCCCACTTCTGATTGCTGAAGACATCGAAATCCAGGGTGTCGAACTTCATCAGGTTCTGCGCGATCATCCTGGCGGAATCGCCGAGCGCTTGTTGCTCCGGGGCGCCAGAGGCAGTCGCCGACGCGTTCGAATCATTCTTTGAGCAGGCGGCAGCGGCGAGCGCGGCGACGAATCCTGCCGCGACAACGGAGTAATGCATTCCAGTTCTCATGGGACACCTCTCTCTGGTCCGAATGAATATCGGGGAACGCGTCACTCCAGTTTCATCTGCCCCGGAGCAACGCGCGAAATCCGGGGTGCGTGTGAAGTGGTGTCAGCAGGAACGAGCCCTTGCACGACGAGGATGATGGGCCCGCTACGGATCGCGGTACGCGCGCACATAATCCACTACCATCTGCTGCGGGAACGTCGTCGACGCGTCCGGATCGCCGGGCCAGCCTCCGCCAACGGCGACGTTGAGCAAAAGAAAGAAGGGATGATCGAACACCCACTTCGTTCCGCGCGGCAGGTCCGCCGGCGTCATGCGATGATACTCCCGCCCGTCT
>JBGPHO010000102.1:0-8511 GCA_041484425.1 Gemmatimonadaceae bacterium | reverse complement strand
CCGGCTGGCGCCGAGCGCCTGGGCAGCGGTCACGAATTCCGCGTGCTTCAACGCAAGAACCTGACCCCTGACAATGCGGCTAAGCCCGAACCAGCCGGTGAGGCCAAGGAACAACACGAACGCGCTGATCGGCAATCTGGGCCACGCCACCAGAACTCCAATCAGGAGCAGAAGCCGCGGAATCGAGAGAAATGCATCGAGCACTCGCATCATGACGGCGTCCAGCAATCCGCCCGCGTAACCCGCGATCGCGCCATACGCGACGCCGACGGTGAGACTCACGATCGTCGCCAGAACCCCGATCATGAGCGAAAGCCGCGCGCCGTAGATGACTCGGCTCAGCACGTCCCTGCTGTATGGATCGGTGCCGAACGGATGCGCGAGCGAGGGCGAGAGATCCTTGAGGCGCACAATGTCTGGCATCGCCGCGGGATTGTAGGGCGCGACGAGCGGCGCAAGCAGACCCACCAACACGATAACGCCGAGCACGAAGAGCGCGGCGCGCGAGGATGGCTTGCGCAGAATGCGGCGCACGCCGAGCGCGAGCGGCGATTCCCGCACCCGTGTGGGGCCGCTAGCGGCTGCGAAGTCTTGGGTCTGCCAGGGCATAGAGCAAGTCGGCAAGAAGGCTTCCGAGCGTCACCATGATGCTGCCGATGATGACGCCGCCCACCACGAGCGGATAGTCGCGTGTGCTGATCGCATTGACCACCGCGTATCCCATCCCCGGCCACACAAAGATCTTCTCGACGAAAAATGCTCCGGTGAGCAGGGCGGGGAATGAAAGTCCGACCAAGGTGATGATCGGAAGCAGCGCGTTGCGAAGCGCGTGACGCCGGAGAATCTCCCGCTCGGTGAGTCCCTTGAGACGCGCGGTGCGGATGTAGTCGGCGGGTAGAACGTCGAGCAGGGCCGCGCGCTGATACCGGGCGACCGCGGCGGACGCCAGCAACGTGAGAGTGAGCGCGGGGAGCGCGAGATGCCGCAGACGATCGAGGAACCGCCCTGTCAATCCCATGTACTCGTGTGTCACGAGATCGACCGTGCCGCCAACGGGAAAGATCGGCAGCCAGTAGGTGAACGCGAGCAGCGCCAGAATGGCGAGCCAGAAATCCGGCATCGAGAAGAAGAAAAGCGAAAGTCCGCTCAGCACATGGTCCGTCACAGAGCCGCGACGAGCGACCTGGATGAGGGCGATGAGGATTCCGAGGGTAAAGCTTCCGACGAGCGCGACACCCATGAGAAGGAGCGTGTTGGGAAGTGCGCTGCCCAGGACTTCGAGTACCGGCCGCTGGTGCGAGGTGGACCAGCCCAGCTCACCGTGCGCGAGGGAATTCACGTATCTGACGAACTGCTCGGGCAGGGGACGGTCGAAGCCGTACTGCGCGCGCAACGTCTGCCGTACCGTCTCATTGACATTCGGGTTGTCCATCATCTCGCTGAACGGATCGCCCGGAGCGAGATGAATCAGCGCGAACGTGATCGTCGCGACAATGGCGACGATCACCGCGGCCTGGGCCAGCCGTTGCGCGATGTAGCGGAGCACCCGCTAGGGGGTTTTCTGTCCCGCCGGCAGGGCGGGGGAGGGCGGCGGCGTTATCGAGGGAGGCGCGTTGTCGCGCGGAATCCGCTTGTCCCCCGGAATCCACCACTCGGGGATGTGCGACCACCAGGCGTCCGGTCTGAGCGTCGCCAGCTGAAGACGCGAATGATAGCCGACCGTTTGAACCGGCTCGGCCAGCCAGATGGCAGGCGCATCCTGGATGATCGTCTCGTACGCTTTGCTGAAGTACGCCTTGCGTTTGACTTGATCGAACGACGCCAGCGCGGTGTCGACGTAGGCGTCGAACACCGGATTCTCATAGGACCCGTAGTTGTTTCCGCTCGTCGCGCGCGATCCCGCCGTCCCCCACGATCCGCGAACAGCGCCGGGACTCGGCTGTGTGTTCCACGCCCCGATCGTGGCATCGAACGAGCGCTTTCTCATTTTCTCCACGAGCACCGGGAAATCAAGCTGCTCGACATCCACCTTGACGCCGGCCTGCCGCAGCTGCTCCTGGAGGAGAACGGCCAATCGCACGCGCACCTTGCTGGAGCTTGGAATGGAAAGAGTGAACTCGAGGGGACGTCCGTTGCGCGAGCGCATGCTATCGCTGGTCGTGACGCGCCACCCAAGCGAGTCGAGGATCTGACGTGCGCGCGGAAGATCGAAGGGGATCTGCAGAAGATTGGGGTCGGTAGTGGGATAGGCGCGTACCGTTGGACCGAGCGCGGGCAAAGCGAGAGAGTCGTAGACGCTTCGCACGAGCGTGGCACGATCCGTTGCCATTGTCAACGCACGGCGAAGCTCGCGGTTCCCGAATATGGGGTGCGGCCGCGCGTGGTTCGCCGGATCGCGCAGGTTGAATTGGGTGGCTTGATACTGGAGCGAGTGAAACTGTTTGGTGCGCAACGCGGGATTCTTCGCCACGTCGGGCAGGTTCTCGGGACGAAGCTGTTCGAAGAAATCGGTCTCGCCGCTCAGGAATCTCGTGAGCGCGGTATTGAAATCGGGTGCAATGCTCCAGATCAGCCGACTCAGTTTCGGCGCGCCGCGATAGTTCGCCGTGTCGGCGACGAGCTCGACCGCGGCACGCGGAATCCAGCGAACGAATCTGTACTGGCCCGAGCCGACCGGATTCTTCGCTGCGTCGGAGGCGCGCCAGGCGGCTAGCGGTAGGCTTTTCCAGACGTGCTCCGGCATTATGGGCAGCGGATACACCGCATCATAGAACTGCTGTGGCGAGCGGGCGTGGAACCAATAGACGGCGGTAACCGAATCCGGGGTGCTGACCGAGTCGATGTTCGTCAGGAGCGGCGTCGCGGGTGATCCGAGCAGGGTGTCCTTCGTACTGGCGATGGTGAAACGCACATCGCTCGAGCGGACCGGAAGGCCGTCGTGCCACTTCGCTTTTGGATTGAGGTGAAACGCGATGCTGAGCGAATCAGGGCTCCAGGTCCAGTGATCGGCCAGGCGCGGCGTAAAGCCCTTGTCGTTGAGGATGTTGAGGGAATCGCCGATGTCCGCGAGGCGGTCGTAGATCATGTCGGTGATCTCGGCACCCGTAGTGCTCTGAACGAGGGATGGGATCAGAACATCGGGATCGCCGCCGGTGGAGATCGCGAGCGTCCCCCCCGTGTTGTTCGCCGAAGACGACTCGGTTCCAACGCATCCGCATGCCACGAGTGCGCAAAGGAGCCGTGCGTATCTCATCGCCGCCATGTCCAATCCTCATCGAGAAAGTGCGGAACGTATTCCAGCGTCTCGTCGCGGATGTCGTCCTCGGCCAGCTCGGTTGCGTCCGCGTCCTCGAGCGACCGTACCGCGTCGAACATCGCGCCAGCGACCTCGTTGGTGTCGGGAGAGCGACCAAGCAGCGCGTGAAGCGTGGCCGGCGCCGGAATCGATTCACGCACCGCCTGTGCCCCGGCGGCAAAAACCGGGATTGTCGACTGGTCGTCCTTGACGAGGATCGAGCCGTGCTGCAACAGCGCTCCATCGTCCCGCCACTGGGCGCTGCCGACGAGTTTGCTGCCGTGCGCCACCAGCTCTCCCTCGCCTGGCGTCTCGAAGCAGCTTTGCACGCCTGGCGTACGTGTGGGCAGCGAACGGGGGACTGGCTCGACCGAGACACCGAGCCGGCCCAGGCCAGTCTGGAGAATTCGGTTGATGCGCGAATAGGTTTCGCGAAGTGGCGCTGCGTGCATCACGGGCGCTGTGACGCTGTACGTAACCTCGCGGTGATGAAGAATCGCGCGGCCCCCCGTAGGTCTGCGCACGACATCAACGCCGGCGGCGCGAAGCTTCGCCACGTCGTAGAGGCCCGATGCGGGCTGATTCCGCCCGAACGAGAGCGTCGGGCGGCTCCAGGAATAGATGCTGAACACCGTTTCGCCCGTTCGAGCCGCGCGCGCCTGCAGCGCGGTGTCCCGCGCCATGTTCTCGGCGCCCGAGCGAGGCGCCGCGATGAGAAGGCGCCAGTGACTATAACTTCGCCGTGGGTGCATAGAGTGTTAAATTGTCACTCCTATGAGCACCACAATCAAGCACGTTGAAGCCTCGATTCCTCCCGCTGAATCCTTCGTACCCCGACATGTTGGACCCGACGAGCGAGATGTGGCCGAGATGGCCAAGACTCTCGGATTCTCGTCGCTCGATGCGCTGATAGACGCGACCGTTCCGAGAACGATCCGTCTTCGCGGTGGCCTCGCTCTGCCGAAAGGAATGACCGAGCTGGAGGTCCTCGCGTATTTCCGCGCTCTTGCGGCGAAGAACCAGGTGTTCCGCTCGTTCATCGGGATGGGATACTCGGACTGCGTCACCCCGCCCGTCGTTCAGCGAAACATCATCGAGAATCCGGGCTGGTACACAGCATACACTCCGTATCAGGCGGAGATTGCGCAGGGGCGGCTCGAGGCGCTACTCAACTTTCAGACGATGGTAATAGATCTTACCGCCCTTGAGATTGCCAACGCATCACTGCTTGATGAAGCGACGGCCGCGGCCGAAGCGATGACGATGAGCTACGGACTGAAGGGCAAGCCGGGCAAGGAAGTCTTCCTGATCGCGTCCGAGTGCCATCCGCAGACGATCGACGTAGTGAAGACCCGCGCCGGAGTGCGCGGGATCGAAGTGCGAGTCGCGAGCCATGCCGATTTCAAGATCACGCCCGATGTGTTTGGCGTTCTCGTACAGTATCCGGCAACGGATGGCGCGGTCATCGATTACACGAAGACCGTCGAGCGAGTGCACACGGCCGACGCGCTGCTAACGGTCGCGGCCGATCTCCTGAGTCTGGTGTTGCTCGCGCCGCCGGGTGAGTGGGGCGCCGACATCGTCGTCGGCAACACCCAGCGCTTCGGGGTTCCGCTGGGGTACGGCGGTCCGCACGCGGCGTATTTCGCCACGAGGGACGAGTTCAAGCGGCACATTCCGGGACGGATCATCGGCGTGTCGCGCGATGCGGACGGGAAGCCGGCGCTGCGCATGGCGCTCCAGACGAGAGAGCAGCACATCCGCCGAGAGAAGGCGACGAGCAACGTCTGCACTGCACAGGTGCTGCTGGCGGTGGTTGCGAGCATGTACGCCGTCTATCACGGACCCCAGGGCCTGACCCGCATTGCCAGGCGGGTGCACGGATTTGCCGCGTCGCTCAGTGAAGGATTGCGCAAACTCGGCTACTCAATCGTGCACGATGACTACTTCGATACGATCCGTGTCGCGCTCGGCAAGCGAAATGTGCATGCGATCGTGGACGAAGCGCGCAGCCGCCGCATCAATCTGCGCGTCATGGACGACAGAAGCATCGTCGTCGCTCTCGATGAGACCGTCACCAACGACGACATCACCAATCTTCTGGCGGCATTCAACGGCGGAAGGGACCCCGACTTCGGGATCGAGGACCTCGCGTCTGGAGCCGACCCCCGCTACGACGAGCGCTTCAACCGGACGACTCCGTTCCTCACGCACCCGGTGTTCAACAAGCACCATGCCGAGACCGAGATGCTCCGCTACATGAACAGGCTCCAGTCGCGCGATCTCTCGCTCGTCCACTCCATGATTCCGCTCGGCTCCTGCACGATGAAGCTGAACGCGACGGCGGAGATGATGCCAATAACTTGGCCTGGCTTTGCTAAGATCCATCCCTTCGCCCCCCTCGACCAGACCGATGGCTATCGCCAGCTGTTCGACGAGCTGGAGAGCGCTCTGGCGGAGATCACGGGCTTCGCGGCGGTTTCACTCCAGCCGAACGCCGGCTCCCAGGGAGAGTTCGCCGGACTGCTGGTGATCGACGCTTATCACGCGTCGCGCAATGAGGCGCACCGCAATGTGTGCCTCATTCCACAATCGGCGCACGGAACGAACCCGGCGAGCGCGGTGATGGCCGGCATGCAGGTCGTGGTCGTGAAGACAGACGAGCGCGGGAACATCGATGTTGCCGACGTGAGGGCGAAAGCGGAGGAGCACGGGCTCCACCTCGCGGCGCTGATGGTGACGTATCCCTCGACCCACGGCGTGTTCGAGGAATCGATCGTCGAGATCTGCGACATCGTCCACAAGTACGGCGGGCAGGTCTACATGGATGGCGCGAACATGAACGCGATGGTCGGCTTGTGCCGGCCCGCGGACATCGGCGCCGACGTCTGCCACCTCAATCTCCACAAGACGTTCTGCATCCCGCACGGCGGTGGTGGTCCGGGAATGGGACCCATCGGCGTGGCGAAGCATCTCGTGCCCTTTCTGCCGGGTCATCCGGTGGTCAGGCTGGATGGAAGGCACGAGGTCGGAGCGGTATCGGCGGCACCGTGGGGAAGTGCCAGCATTCTCCCGATTTCGCACGCCTACATCAAGCTGATGGGCGGAGACGGACTGGAGTACGCGACGAAGGTCGCGATACTCAACGCGAACTACATCGCCAAGCGTCTCGAGTCCCACTTTCCGGTGTTGTACAAAGGCACTCATGGCACCGTTGCGCACGAGTGCATCATCGACACGCGCGTGGTGAAGCAGACGAGCGGCATCGACGTCGAGGACATTGCCAAGCGGCTGATGGACTACGGCTTTCACGCGCCGACGGTCTCGTTTCCGGTGCCCGGAACGCTCATGATCGAGCCGACGGAGAGCGAGCCGAAGGAGGAGCTCGACAGATTCTGCGACGCGATGATCTCGATCCGCGAAGAGATCAGGGAGATCGAGGCCGGCGAAGCGGACAGGCAGGACAACGTCCTCAAGAACTCGCCGCATCCGATCGGGCGCGTGACGGCGAGCACGTGGACGCATCCGTATACGAGGGAGCGCGCCGCGTTCCCGGCGCCATGGACTTTGGATTTCAAGGTCTGGCCGGCGGTGGCGCGAATCGAGAGCGCGTATGGAGACAGGAATCTCATTTGCTCGTGCCCGCCGACCGACGCGTACGCAGAGGCGATAGTCGGAACGGGCTGACATGGCCGACGCTCTCCGGATCGGGCGCATACGCTCGACAGAGGAAGTTCTGAAGTCGCTCATCTGATCGGCGGTCGGCCCCTCGCCATAAACACGTGCCAGATACGGAACGCACCATCGTATTCAAGGTCGGCGGCCTGGTCCTCACCGGAGCGCCGGCGGTCGCCGCCATTCTCGGCGTGCTCGCTCTCATTGCCGTCCTCGTGTATCACTTCGAGCCGACCCCGGCATCGATTCTTTCCGCGTTGCTCTGGATCGCGTTCGTCGCGTACTGGAGCGCGACCGCGAAGAAGGCGTCAGCCGCGAAGAGCTCCGAGTCCAGGGAATCGCGAAAGATCCACGAGAATCTCCTCGTCAGCTCCTTCGTGCTTCTCTTCGTTCCAATTCCGGGACTGACGGCCCGATTTCTTCCCCAGTCGGACGTATTCGTGGTCGCTGGCCTCGCCGTCCAGGCGTCGTCGCTCCTGTTGGCCGTTTGGGCGAGGCGGAACCTCGGTCGCAACTGGAGCGGCGCCGTGACGGTTACCGTCGATCATCAGCTCGTGCGCTCAGGGCCGTACAGTCTCGTTCGGCATCCGATCTATAGCGCCATGCTCGGCATGTTCGCGGGTACGGCGATTCGTTCGGGCGAGCTGCACGCGCTGCTCGGCCTGGCTGTTCTCATGGCAGCGTACGGTCGGAAGATCCGCATCGAGGAGGAAACGCTCCGCACGGTTTTTGGATCGGACTACGACTCATACGCGAGTACGACATGGGCAATTCTTCCACGTGCGGCGACGATGATCGTGCTTGGCGCGATCGCGGTTGGTACGCTCGACATTCTTTATGCGATCGCGTTCTGGTACCCGAAGGGCGTGGCGCCGGGGAGAATCTTTCAGAGCATTGCCGCGGGACTATATGGGAGCGCGTCGTTCAGCGGGGGCGCGCGCACCATCGCGATCGGGGCCGCGCTCCATTACTTCATCGCACTCTGCATCGTGCTGGTCTATTGGCTCGGGAGCCGGCGCTACGATCTGCTCGTCCGGCGTCCGATCCTGTGGGGTTCGGCTTACGGAGTACTCGTCTACGTGGTCATGAACTACGTGGTGATCCCGCTGTCGGCGACCAAGCGTCCCGCCTTTTTGCTGTCGTGGGTTGTCTTGAGCGTGCTGGTTCACGCATTCCTCATCGGTGTTCCAGCGGCGTTATTCTCGCGAGTCGCACTGCGCACAAGTGGGCATTCGCACCGGAGCTGACTGTCACCGCCCAGGGTTGCTCGTTAATGCGCGATGTGCTTCGTATAGGCGTCGGCTTTCATCAGGCCGTCGATTTCCGACGCGCTGCTCGGCTTGACCTTGATCATCCAGCCCGCGCCGTAGGGATCGGTATTCACCAGGGCGGGCTCCTTGTCGAGCCGCTCGTTGATCGCGACGACCTCGCCCGCAATCGGCGCGAACAGCTCTGATACAGCCTTCACGGCTTCGATCGTCCCGAACACATCGTGCTTGCCGAATTTCGTCCCGACTTTCGGCAGCTCTATGTAGACAATG
>JBGPHO010000101.1:0-8511 GCA_041484425.1 Gemmatimonadaceae bacterium | reverse complement strand
ACGCCGAATATGATGCTTGGCAGCCACGCTGCCAGGTCCGCGGGTATCATTCCTTTCCCGCCGATGCCCTTGGTGAGCTGGATCAGCATCAGGAAGATGACCGTCGTCGCCAGGCTGAGCCCGATTCCGTAGGCGGCGCCGCCGCGCTGCGTGCTCGTCGCGAGCGGCGCGCCAAAGAGGAGAATCACGATGCACGTGACCGGTATCGCGATCTTGAGCATCCTCTCCACCCGCAGCTCATTCACCTCTGCTCCCGATCGCTCCATCGACGTGATGAAGCGCCCGAGCTCCCGAAATCCCATGTCCGCCGGCGCCTTCTGCGCCAGCGTCAGCTGCTTCGGCGGCTCGATGAAGTGACGGTCGATCAGTGAGTCGAAGCTGAAGGTCATGTTGTGCAGGGTGTCGGGAATCACGTGCATGGCGCCCTTCTGCAGCACCCAGCCCTTCGACGGCTTGTATCGCGCCGTGCTCGCTGTGAGAACATACGAGGGATATTCGGGACCGTTGCCCTTCCTCTCGATCACCATCCCCTCGATCGAAGGCTCGACCAGATGCAGTGCGCCGATCTTGTAGACCCGACCGCCGTCGGCCGCGTACGCGAAGTTGTAGCGATCGTTGCCGACGTTGACGCGGTTCGCGTCGAGAATGTCCAGGCGCTTCTTGTTGGTGATCGGAGCGAGCTCGCCAAGTATGAGACCGAGAATCGTCGCGATGATCGCGCCCACGAAGATCGGCGCGATGAAGCGGTAAAAGCTGATGCCGGACGCCTTGGCCGCGGTGATCTCCGAATGGCGAGTCAGCGACCCGATGGCGAACACGGTCGCGAACAGCACCGCCGCCGGCAGCACCATGAACATTGAGTCGGGAAGCCAGTACAGGTAGCTGAGCGCGATGCGTCCGCCCGAAAGGTGCTGGCCAAGGTACTTGTCGAGGTTGTCCGTGAGATCGATGATGTTCACGAGGATCGGAAATCCGAGCGCCGTCGTGACGAAGATCTTCCAGAATTCGACGAATACGTAGCGGTCGAGCGCCCGCACCATTCGCTTCAAGCTGCGACTCGCTCGCGCCGAAGCCTGCGGTCCTTCCACCCGAATCTCGCGCGGATCGATCCCTTGATCGCCCCGATCATGTCCTTCATGTCGCCACCGCGCGCGGTCGAGCCCTCCTGTCCCATCTTGGAGAGCATCCATAGGGCTATGAGGCCGAAGAGGACATTTGCCATCCACATCGACACCACCGCCGGCATGAGTCCGCGCTTCGCTATCGACTCGCCGGCGATCAGGCAGACGTAATAGAGCGCGAACACGAAGAGGCTGACCCCAATCGTGAGACCCACGCCGCCGCGCGGGAATCTCAGCGCGATCGGCGCCCCGAGCAGAACGAACACGAAGCAGGCTACCGCCAGCGCGAATTTCTTGTGGATCTCGACTCCGTACGAGTTCATGAGCTGCGCGCTGTCCTGAAGTCGGATCGCCAACGCCCCGAGAGCGGCGAGATCGGACGAATTGGGCGGCGGTCCCTGGGTGAGAGCTTTATTCACATCGACCGGCGACGATGCTACTCCTTGCCTGGCCGCCGGAGGGGGGACGGTAGCGGAGGTTGAGGACGTGGCCTGCGAGGTCGATGATACGCTCTGCTTTACTATTACGCGCGCTGTCGTCGAAACACCCTGCGCCTTCGCCTGCTTCGGGGCGAGCAGCGCCATTGCGTTGCAGTACAACCTGCCGAGACCGATGTCCCAGGGTGCGCTGGTGCTGGTGTTGAGCACGTCCTGGCTCAGCTTCGCCTTCGATTTCTTGAGCGCCGCCAGCCTCGTTTCGAAATCTTTGCGAGCGGCATCGTGGTCGGTGCGAGCCTTGTCCTGCGCCTTCTGCATCTCGCACACCGTCATCTCGCGATCGCTCTTGTAGGCGTCGGCGGTGGTCTTCTGAAACTGGTTTCCCACGCCCCGGACTCGAATCTGATCGACGTTGAAGTAGAGGCGCTGCAGCTCGTCCGGATTCGCCGTGGGAACATCCTGCATGTTGCCGTTGTAGAGCGTGAGCTCGAGGTCGGTCAACCCCTTGCTCATCCTCATGTTGCCGCTGTCCGCGAAGATGGTGCGGCGGCGCGTCGGATCTGCCATGTCGTAGATCGTCACCTCGCGCATCATGTTCGACGCTTCGTCCAGATGTCCCGCGCGAAGGTACAACTTTCCGGGACTGACTTCGTTGATCACCTGCTCGCGCAGTCCGAACGTCGGCTTCTTCTGCGCAATGTCACGCTGCAGAACCGCCAGCCGGTGATTGGATCTGGGGAGGATCTGATCGTTGAACCCGATCATGATGACTGTCACGCCGAGCGCCGCCCACAGCACGGGCTTGAGCACGCTCACCAGGCTCACCCCGCTGGCCTTGAGCGCCGTGATCTCGTTTTCGGCCGCCAGCCGGCTGAACGCGTACAGAGTCGCGACGAGAACAGCCATCGGAAGAGTCAGCGCTACCGTGAGCGGCACGGACAGTCCGAAGAACTCGGCGATCACAATCGTGGGCAGCCCCTTACCGACCAGCTCTCCGAAATGCTTTCCGATGTACTGCAACAGCAGGATCGAAGTGAGCGCCGTCAGGGCGAAAGTCAGCGGACCCACGTGTTCCTTTAGAACGTAGCGGTGCAGTATCTTCACGGAGTGAAATATACCCTGCGCTCATGGGTAAGCGACACGCAGACAACGAGTTCCGCGCGTTCGATCGAGCGCGGACCACGCCGCGCCGCGCTCGCTTTCGCCGCGATTGCTCTGCTTTTCGCGGCCGGCCGAACCGCGCGCGCACAGGACCCGAGCGACACGACAAGGAAGGTTTCTCCAGCGCCCCCCGTCACTCCGCCGACCGGCACGCCGGGAACTCCCGCGCTCCGCCTGAGGCTCGGACGCGACACGCTCCCGCTCATTCTCCCGTCGGTTCTTTCACGCGGCGAGCGCGAATCGTTCCGTCAGGCACAGGCACAGATCGAGGCGGCTCGCGCGACGGCGTTCCAGCAGAACATGCGCACGATTCTCCAGGCGGTATGGGGTCAGGTCGCGACCAGCAATTTCGCTACGCCGGCGCCCGCGCCGGCGTATCCGGGCGACCTGCCGCCAAAGCCAAAGCCCACCGTCACGCCGAAGCGCGTGCCGTTACTCGGAGAATACGCCGATCTCGGGCTTCAGATCGACGGACGGCTCGAGTTCCGCGGCGAAAAAAACCAGAGCGCTCTCTGCTCGTCGACTTTCTTCTTCGATCCGGTTGCGAACTGCCGCAGCGCCTTCGAGCCGCTGGTGGATTTTCAGTTTGCCGCCAAGTCTGGCGGCATCGTCGCCGACAGGGTGCACGTCAATCTCGATTACGACACCCAACGCGAGTTCGACGCTTCGAACAACATCTCGATCTACTACGAGGGCAAGCCCAGCGAATTCGTGCAAAGGCTCGAGGTCGGCAACGTGACGTTCCAGCCGCCGGCGTCCCGCTACATCACGGCTGGAATTGCAAGCGGCAACTACGGAGTCCAGGCCGTCACGAAGATCGGCTCGATGCGGCTGAAGACCATTCTCGCACAGCAGAAGGGAAACATCGTCCGCGACCGGGTGTTCACGGTCGGCGATCGAACGCTCCAGGCGATCGACCGGAAGATCGAGGACTACCAGTTCGAGCCACGCCGTTTCTTTTTTACGCTCGATCCGCGGGTGTTCGGCAGCGCGTACCCGAACATCGACATTCTCGATACGAAAAAAATGGAAAAGCTCTCAGCCTCCCTTCCGGATACGCTGAGGCCGACCAAGATCTTTCTTTACCGCCTATTGATCGGCGGACAGCCGCCGAACCCCGCCGGGCCCCAGTTCCGCCTCATCGGCAACCCGCGTTCGCGGCGCGGACAGGTGTACGAGTACCTGCGTGAGGGCGTGGATTACTACGCCGATCCATCTCTCCTCTGGATCGCTCTGGTGCGACCGCTCGCTCTCAACAACGAGCGTCTCGTCGTCGCGTATCGCGTCCGCATCAACGGCCGTGATACCACCTACACTGCGACGGGCGGCACGCCCGACCTCGCGTTCAACTCCTTGCGCGATCAGTTCGCGAATCTCATCTGGGATCCGGACGTGCAGCCCGGCGATCCGGCGTTCGATCGCGAGATCCGAAGCATCTACCGCCTTGGCGGTCCGGACCTGCGACGGCAGAGCGTGACGCTCAAGGTCGTCACTGGAAGCGCCGAGGATCAGGAGAGGCCGGTCGCCGGCAACTCCGACACCTACCTCAAGCTGTTCGGCCTCGCGCAGTCGACGAACAGCTCGAGCTTCGATCTCGAGAATCGAATCTGGCCGCGGCCGAGCGATCCGAACTTCGAGCTGAGTCTCGGCTCGCCGGGCGCGCACACGATCCGCGACCAGTTCCTCATATTCCCGTCCGCCAAGCCATTCGCATCGAAAGGCCTCGCGGTTGGCGGCAATCCGACAAACGACACCATCTACACCACGCCGCCCGAGTACGTGCGCTCGTCGCAGCGGCCCGAAGCGATCTATCACATTCGGGTGCGCGCGCAGTCGGAGGGAAGCGGAGATGGGGGCGCGCTGATGCTCGGAACGGTTCAGGTCAGGCCGAATTCCGAGCGCCTGCTCGTCGACGGCATTCCCCTCACGCGCGGCACCGATTACTCAGTGGACTACGATCTCGGCCGCGTTTCCTTCAACCGGCCCGACACGCTTTTCCCCCGTCCACGGCAGGTCACCGTTCAGTACGAGGAGAATCCCGTCTTCGAGGAGACTCCCACCTCGATCTTCGGCGCCACCGCGGAGCTCCCTCTCACAAACGGATCGATCAACTTCACCGCGATTTCCCAGAGCCAGCACACCAACTTCACGCGTCCGCCGCTGGGTTTCGAGCCGGCCGCCTCGCTCGTCGCCGGTGTTAGCGCGCTCTTCAACTTCGACGCGGACCCGTTGACCCAGCTCGTGTCCAGGCTGCCATTCGGACCGACGACGGTCCCTTCGCGCATTGCATTTTCTGCCGAGATCGCGGCCAGCCGCCCCCAGACGAATGCGTCGCAGCAGGCGTATCTGGAATCATTCGAAGGTGAAGGCGGCTTGCCGATCTCGCTCGCCGACCCGCAATGGTATTTCAGCAGCCAACCGGCGCTCGGAACAAAAATTCCCGCGCGTTTCGGCGCCACGGTATTCGATCTGACGCGAGCCACCACGATGGCATGGCAGAGCAATGGCGTGGACGCTGATGGACACGCTGTTCGCTATCGGATCGACCAGATCGATCCGGCGGTCGCACAGAGCGGTACCGGAATCGCCGGTCCGGAGCCGCTGCTCTGGCTGACGCTCTACCCGCTCTCCATCGGCGGGAAGTTGAACAGCGCCACGAATATCTTTCGCTGGACCGTACCGAATCCCACCACAGGGCGCAGATGGCGCTCCGTCCGCACCGTCCTCAACCCGAGTGGCGCCGACATTTCGCGCGCGGAGAACCTGGAGTTCTGGGCGCAGATTCCGGTCGGCAGCACTCAGTCGAAGAATCCCACGCTCGTCTTCGATTTCGGAGACATCTCTGAAAACTCGGTCACGTTCGGCCCCGACACGCTTATCATCAGTCTGGGCGGAGCGGCCGGATCGCTCGACACGACCTACCACGGCAAGCGCATTCAGGGTCTCGACCGGCTCGATAGCGAGCGCGATCCGTTCTCCCGCGCCTTCAACGTGGCGAGCAACGACAACGGACTTCCCGGTGATGTCGTCGACACGTTGATCGTGGAGTACGACACGATCCCGGGTCTGGCGCCGACTTACGCGATGCTGCGCTTTGCCCGGACGTGCCGGGGCGGCTACGGGCTGCGGCAGATTCTTGGCGACTCGCAGACGAACTGCACGGTCCACAACAATCGCCTCGACGAAGAAGACATCGACGCCGACAACGTTCTCAACCTCACCACGGCCGAGCGCGATCAGGAGCAGTGGCAGCGCTACGTTGTAAATCTTGCCGACGCGTCCAGGTTCACACGACCCGGGTTATGCAGCCAGCCGGCTCTGCTCGCAGGGCAGCCAAGAGTTCCGCACGACGACGTGTGCTGGGTCTTCTTTCGGATTCCATTCCGCACTCCCGACGACTCGCTCGGCCATCCTTTGCTCCGCCGCGCCCGCGCGCTCCGCATCACGATGATCTCCGGCGACGGACTCCCCGATGACGAGTTCAGCACCATCCCGCTGGCGCGGCTGCGACTCACCGGCGCCCCCTGGCTCAAGGTCAGCGACAGAACGCTGCACGGAATTGCGGGTGCGCAGACGTCCACTGGCTCGGTTCAATCAGGAGTCGTCGGCACGCAGGACAAGCAGGTGCGCAGCGGCATCGACTACGAGTCTCCGCCCGGCGTTACCGACGCGCCGACGAGCAAGACCGTCGCGTTCCAACCCGGCCGCGTTCAGATCAATGAAAGGTCCCTGCGGCTTACCGCGACTGACCTCGCCGTACTCGACCGCGCGGAGTCGTACTACCGTTTCCCGGAAGGCGAAAAGAACTTCATGAGCTACAAGGAGCTGCGCGTCTGGGCTCGCGGCGTGAGCAGCGGCTGGGGTACGGATGGAGAGCTTCAGTTCTACATCAAGATCGCGCGCGACGACAACAACTTTTACATGTATCGCACGCCGATCAATTCGGGAACGTCAAAGGTTGCATGGCTGCCCGAGATAAGCGTGAACTTCGCGAGGCTGTTCGCGCTGAGGGCCCAGATTCAGAACGCGTTTCTCCAGGGGAGGCAGCGCAACACCTGCACCGGTCTCGACTCCGTGCTGATCGCGAACACCCCGCTTCCAATCGGAGCGACCCCCAGCTCACTGTACGCTGCGTGCGACAGCGGCTACATCGTGTACACGCTGAATCCGGCGGTGAGTCCTCCCAACCTTGCTGCCGTTCAGGAGCTGGCGGTGGGAATGCTGCGGCTTCCAGTAGCTCCAGGCGCAAATCCGGTCCTTCCCGGCGACACGCTTGAAGTCTGGGTCGATGACATCAGGCTTGCGGGAGTCGTCAACGAGACTGGTTTTGCCGGACAGGCAGGACTGACCATCGTCGCGAGCGACTTCGCCGACATTCGCATCAACGCCAGCAGACGCGATCCGAATTTCAGGCAGTTGGCCGAGCAGCCGAGCTATCTCACCGATAACAACCTGGACTTCAGCTCCGCGTTCCACCTGGAAAAACTCCTTCCCGCCGCGCTCGGCTTGTCCATTCCGTTCACCTTCAACTACACGTCCGCCTCGGTCCAGCCGTTGTATGTCACGCAGTCCGACATCCAGGCCGACGCGATAGAAGGACTGCGAACGCCGCGCTCGGCGGCCACGTCGATCACCCTGAGCTTGCGGCGCACCAAGCAATCGACTGGCTCGGTGTGGTCGCCAATTCTCAACAACCTCGCGCTCAACTCGTCGTACACCACCGGTGTGTCGCGCAGTGAATACGAGGACGGAAAGGCGAAGAGCTTCATAATGGGACTCGACTTCAACCTGTTGCGCGCAGTGCTCCCCGATATCGCGCGATGGTCGCCGACCGAGCTGCACTTCACCAGCACCTATACCAATGGACACGACGATCGTGTGTCCTTCCTCAAGCCGGCGTTCGCGATCGACGACACCGCGCACCCCGTCAAGGGAAAGACCCGGACCTGGAGCAATGGCAGCAGCCTCGTGTTCCGTCCCTTCAAGGCGGCGTCGGTTCGCTGGGACATCACGTCGGTGCGCGACCTGCGCGGATACGGTTCGGATTCCCCCCTCGGACTCATCTCCACCAGCGATCGTGATCGAGTGCTCGGCACCGACACGGGACTCGAGCGTGAGCGCGCGATGCAGGCTGGAATAAACATCTCTCCTCCCATCACGGCCTGGTTTCGGCCGAGGCTGGACTTCGGTACGTCGTACAACATGTTGCGGGATCCGAACACCCTGAGCTTCGCGCAGCAGGGAGACAGCACGGGTGCGTTCCGGATTCCCCGGCGGCTCGGCAATTCGCAGACGACAACAGCCGGCCTGACACTTGATCTTCCTCGCGCGATCAAGCTCTACACCGACAGCAACAGCTTCCTTCGTGGTTTTCTCGGTGGGTTCCAGCCGGTGGACATCAACTTCAATCGCAGCGTTCTCTCGGTCTATGATGGGAGCGGAGCGCCGGCGCCGCTCGCCTATCAGTTTGGACTCGGCGGTATCAACACTTTCCGGGAGCTCGGCGGCCAGCTGGCGACGAGTGTAGGAGTAGTCACCCAGATCTCCGTCAACCAGTCGCTGAACCTTCCATTCGGCGCGAGCCTCGCCAGCCGATACCAGCGTATCAACACAAGAAACTGGACGCGCAGGATCGACCAGGGGCAGGACATCGTCGACGGAATGCAAATCGCATTTCCGGATGTTTCGCTTCGCTGGACCGGAAAGCCGCTGGCACTCCAGTCCGTCATCTCGAGCATGGGAGCAAACGCGCGCGTCACGGAGACGCGACAGTTCAACGGCACCCAGCCCTT
>JBGPHO010000100.1:0-8596 GCA_041484425.1 Gemmatimonadaceae bacterium | reverse complement strand
CGCGTGTAGCTGTTGTTGGAATGTCCCGACAGCTCGACGCCCAGCTGATTGTCGCCCAGGCCAAAGGTCGTGGCGGAGCCGACCGGCACGAAGTGGTAACTCTGGTAGAACCCGCCGTTGCCTGAGAGCCACAGTTGCCGCTTCTCGGAGACCATGTTGTCGAGCTCGAATTTTCCGAACTTGACATTGGCCCAAGACGAATTGAGCAGATTGTCGAAACGCACGAACGCGGCCTCGAGCCCGACCGCTCCGCTGTTTTCGATGGCCGAGACGAATCCGAACGAGATATTCTTGTGCAGCGTTCCGATGAACAGAAGGTCGACTCCCGAAAGATCGAAACCGTGCTGGCTGATCGTTCTTTCGACGGTGCCGCTGGTTCCATCTCCCGGCGTTGCATCTACCGGTTGATGCGTGGTGTTCTCGAAATGCCACTGGGGACTTGTCCTGATCGCGGCCGGCCAATACGAGGGAATCTGCCAAATCGGAGCGTCGCGATCATTCCCGAGCTGGTACCCGTTGTCGCGGAATCTTGTTCCGAAGGCGTTGAGCTCAGGCCACGTGGTATGGCAGGCGGAGCAAGGGAGGGAGTACTTACGAGCGAACGCGGGGATAAGCGCCTTGTTGAAGCGGGCCATCTTCAATTCCCGAGAATGCTCCGGCACGGTGCTGCCATGGCTGGCTCGGGAATCTGAAAGCCTCATGGGGACGGCGGCGTACGGTCCGGCATTGTAGGGAGGGTGATAATTCGGCGGACTAATGCGACCTGCTCTGGGGGGAGCGAGCGCCAGAGTGCTCAATAACAGTCCTGCGGTGACGCCGGCGCGACCGATCAGCGCAGTCGTCCCTGCGCCCGTTCGTGCACGGGCGTGCATCAGAAACCACTTGATCATACCGTCTCCTCGTCGTAGCGGTACGCATCTGTGGAACTGCTGACTGCGGTACAGTGAGTGTCTGGCGGCCGCGATCGCGAATCCGAATTCGCGGACCGGCGAGCCAATCAACTCTATCAATTGCCACACTAGTGTTAACCGGATTCGTTGTCAAGTAAGGGAATCCTCTCAAGTCATCGCGTCCGTGATCTTCGCGCAAAAATGGCGCTGCGCATATTCGCCACTGCTTCATCGCAGGCGATGTCGCCGAGCCGGGCATCGCGGTGACTGGCTGGCGATCACACTCGCGGACTGCACAACAAATTATTCTTCGGTATGAGCGAACCGCCCGGCTATTCCTTCAGCGCTCCATGAGTCTTCCGGGCCATGTATTCACGGCGCCCGATGGGCTGCGCGGGTTTGACACGGCGTCGACTGTAACAGCGAGTGCAGCGGCAGCTCTCCACAAAGCGGGCTATCGATTCTGTGTGCGATATGTCCGGAGAGGCAAGCCACACGCGTCTGCTCTGAGTCCGAAAGAAGCCAGGCATCTTCTCAGCGCCGGACTCGGCCTCATGGCCGTTCAGTACGTCGAGTCGGAGTCGTCGTGGAAGCCGACCTCCGCCAAAGGAACCCGCAACGGCGGGATCGCCGCCTCAGAGGCGGAAAAGCTCGAGTTCCCGTGGGGAATAACGATCTGGTGCGATCTCGAAGGCGTCGAAGTCGGAACTCCGGCGCAAAACATCATCGACTATTGCAATCGTTGGCACGCGGCAGTCGGCAGCGCGGGGTACGTGCCGGGACTATACGTCGGATATCGCGCCGGGCTCACGCCACTCCAGCTGTATCGATCGTTGCGATTTACCCACTACTGGGGAGCCTACAACCTCAATGCCGACAAATATCCGGCGGTGAGGGGTTTGCAAATGAAACAGTCTCAGAGCAAACCGGAGGATTTGCCGACCGGAGTCGGTCTCGACTTCCAGGTCGACAGAGTGAGCGCCGATACTCTCGGGGGCCGCCCAACGCTGCTCGCTTTGCCGGGGTGGCCCGAGCTCCCGTAATTGTCATTGCGGCATAGGCTCGAGCTTGCTCGCGGAGCTGTTTTGAGCCAGCGCGGGAACCGCCGTTGACGCACCCGCGGCTGTGAGGGCGATCGCGATCGATGTGCCGATGAATGAAAAACACACGGGAGGCTCCCTGGGAGGATGTCAGAGTTTGCCCGTGCTGAGCTCACGGGACGGGTCCTTCTTCTGAGAATCCGACCGTAGATTTGGTTGAGGGGCTGCTGCGAAAGCGAGGGTCCGACAACGATGAAACAACTCGGTCGAATGGCTGTCGCTGCTATCGTCGCCACTGCTGTGCTCTCGTGCGGCGGCGGCGACAGTTCTGTGGCGCCGCCGACCCTTACGACGCTGATCGTGTCGTTCCCCGCCGGTACCGTCGCGGTGGGCCAATCGGCGGGCGCAGTGGCCGTTGGCCTCGATCAGTTCGGGGCATCCATTGCGACGGGCACTGTTTCCTGGTCCACTGGTTCCACCACCGTCGCCACCGTCGATGCGCGCGGTCTCATAACCGGCGTTGCCCCAGGCCAGACCCAGGTTATTGCCAGCGTCGGCGGAAAACAGGCTCAGGCGGCGGTTGCGGTCATCCCCGTTCCGGTTGCCGCCGTGAGGGTTGCACCGTCAACGGCGACGATGATCGTCGGTACGAGTCAGCAGCTCACCGCAACCGTGCTCGACGCTAACAACAATATCCTCAGCGACCGCGCCGTAACGTGGGAGACGTTTGAGCCAACGAAGGTAACCGTCAGCTCCACTGGCTTCGTAACGGCTGTGGCCGAGGGATCCGCGACGATCACAGCTACGACCGCAGGAATATCGGGAGGCTCACAGATCACCGTAATTCCACCCTGCACGAGCGCAAGGGCGCTTCAACTCGCGGTAAGCGAGATCCACCCGATGTCGGCGGCAGAGAAGACAGCGCTCTGTCTGGGTGGCGGAGCGTCGAGCTCCGAATACGTTCTGATTCCCTTCAACAGCCTGACTACTGCCGCGCTCCGGATCTCCGTGACGATCACAGCCACGAATACGGCCGCGATTCAGCCTGGTTCGCTTGCTTCGCTCCAAGCTGCCCGCTCGAGGTCGATCGCGGGATTTGCGCAGGAGTCGCCGGCGAAGTCGTTCGAATGGGCATTCAGAGAGCGTGAGCGCAGGGATCTGGCGCCGGCCTTTGCTTCACATCCACGCGCGAGCCGAACCGGGCTTCGGAACATCATCGTGCCGTCCTATATCACGGGGGTGCCGGCCATTCCGATAGTCGGCACAGTCGTGCCGATCAATACGAACATCAGCGGGAACACGTGCACCTCAGCGAAGCGGCTGCACGGCGCAGTCGTCGTCGCAGTCCTGCCACACACGATCGTGCTCTCCGATACGCTTTCGCCGGCGGGAGGATATACCAGCGAGGAGATGACGGCGTTCGGCCAATCGTTCGATACCATCGGCTATGCGCTCGACACTACGAACTTCGGCGCTTCGACCGATATAGATGGCAATGAACGCGTTGTAATCCTGTTTACGCCGGGCGTGAACGTGGTCCCGGCGCCGCCGGGAGCCAGAGTGGGCGGACTCTTCACTGCTCGCGATCTGTTCCCAGTGAGCACCTGCCCGGGCAGTAACGAAGGCGAAATGTTCTACATGCCAGTCCCCGACCCGGACAAGACGATCAACGGCAACTACGCAATCAAATCAGACATAGCGAGGCCGGTTCTCTCCACTCTCGTTCACGAGTTTCAGCATCTCATCAACGACGGACGCCGCATTTATGTGAACAATGCTTCTTCGGCGGAAGAGGTCTGGCTGAACGAAGGCTTGAGCCATATTGCAGAAGAACTGCTCTACTATCGAATTTCGGGGAATTTACCTCGCTCGAACGTCGATCAGTCTGTCGTGCAATCGAGCCAGGCCCAGACCGACGCGTTGAACACGTACGAGCGCAACAACCTCCTGAGACTGGGGATCTACCTGGGATTGCCCGAGAGCAACTCCCCCTTTTCACAGGTTGATGGTTTGGAGATGCGCGGCGCGATCTGGCAACTGCTTCGCTATTCGGCCGACAGGAAAGGAGGGCTCGAACAGAATACGTGGACCGCGCTCGTGAACACGAGATTGGTGGGCCAGATCAACTTCAACGCGGTATTCGGCGACATCATCACGATGACCCGCGACTGGTCGGTCGCTCAGTTTGTCGACGATGCAGGCTTCCTCGTTTCGCCGGAAAATACGAATCCCAGCTGGAACTACCGGAGCGTCATCCCCCTGGTGAATGGAGGGACATTTCCGCTTCTCACGCATCCTTTGCTCAGCGCGCCTCTGGACATCACTCTCAGTGGGGGCGGGGCTGCGTACATCCGCTTCGGGGTGGCGGCAAATGCACCCGCAGCAATACTTGCGAATTCTTCGGGGCAACCAGTTCCGTCGGTTTTGGATTTTATTCTCATGAGGACCAAGTGACGCCGCGAGTCTGCGGACTTGGAGTCATCGTCGGACTATTCGTAACAACGGCGATGACTTGTCAGCGCCACGCACTCCCGGCGACTGCCGACGTCGCACCAGATTCGCTCACCGGGATCATATCAATTGCCGGAACTGGGTTCGAGCAGCAGCTCGTTCTGCGCTCGGGTAACAATGCCACTGTTTTGTCTGCTGCGGGACCCGATTCGGCTGCGCTCTCACGCCTTGGTGGAATTGAAGTCCTGGTCGTTGGGAATCGATCGACCAGAGTGTTCCAGGTAAAGCGGTTTGCCGTGCTCAGCGTCGCTGGCTCTCCCGTCGTCGACGGAGTACTGAACAATGAGGGCGGTGGACTCGTGCTCGAGACCTCGAGCGGCCGCATGCGACTCGGCAATCCACCAGCTGCATTGCGTGGAATGATCGGCGCGCGTGTATGGATTGGCGGGCCGCTTGACCGTGGGCCGAACACTTACGGCGTGATCGTCCCCGCGCGTAGCTGAATGAGACGAGCCGCGATCACCGACGTTCCACTACCTCATTGGTAAAGTTGCGCGTGTCACGCGCCACCCGATCCCAGTTGTAGTACGTCTCGACCAGCGATCGTCCGATTTTCCCCGTGCTTGCACGCCGGTCCGCATCGCTGAGGTACATCCGCAACGCGCCGGCCACGGCATTTACATCCTGTGGCTGCACGATGATTCCGCTCTCGCCATCGCGGACGGCCGAGCGCACGCCGCCGGAATCGCCCGCTATGATCGGCACACCCGAAGCGGCAGCCTCCAGAAACGAGATGCCGAACCCCTCGGCGTCGATGCCACGGTCAAGTCGCGAGAGGCCGAGGTACACGGTCGAGGTCGCATAAGCCTCGGCCACCTCATCGTCGGACACAGACCCCGCGAAAATTACGCGGTCAGAAACTTTGAGATCCTCGGCCAGCGTTCGAAGGCGCAGCTCGTCGGGGCCCGTGCCGATCATCGCGTAACGCAGCGTCGGGAACTCCACCTTGAGTGCAGCCAGCGCACGCAGCACGACATCCTGTCCCTTGTGCGGGATGAGACGGGCGACGGTGAGCAGGAGCGGAGCATCGCCGACCGCCCACTTCGCTCTGAGCTTGCCGGTGTCACGCCCCGGATGAAAGAAATCCGGATCTGTCCCGAGGCCGAAAGTCCCGATTGGCGGGATTCGGCCGATCCCGAGCTGTCGCATTACGTCCGCAACCAATCCGGCGACCCACGCCGAAGTTGCGACTATCCCGCTGGCTGCCCCAAGAATGTGGCGCGCACCAAACCGTTTGCGAGCGCTTGCTGTGATGCCGGCCTGCTCCTTGAGAAGATCGCCACCGTTGACGTAAACCAGATAGGGAACACGCCGCCTCAGGTGAGCTAAAAGAACCGCGTATCCGACCGGCCGTATGTTGCCGCAATGCAGGACGTCGATGTCCTTCTCGGCACGCGAGGACAACCATCGTCCCCACCGAAGCTGATTGGTGAAGACCTTGGCCCTCGAGAACGGAAAGGGCTGCCGATTGATCTTGTACGGCTCGGATGAATCGAAGGCGTCAGCACCCTTCGCGCTGATGGTAGAAACCTCGATCGTCGCATCACCATCGGCGAACCGCCGGCACAGCTCGACGTGGCGGCGCGCCATGCCGCCCAGGTCAGGCGCGTAATCCTGCGTTACAAATAAATGGTTCACACCAGGCTCGATTGATCTTTATGGCACGAAACGGGGCGCTTCAGAAAAACAGCTTCATTTTGTCGCGATGGCAATCACACTGCGCGAAGTAAGCATTCGCAGCGACCACATCTCCTTCAGAATGGACGCGTTTTCAATCGCGACGTCTTTCTTCCGCGAGTTGAGGCGTCGCCGGAAAAGCTGGTTCCCGATCCAGATCATCGGTCCGCAAATAATAAGAAGAAAACGCGCGGAATCCTTGAACCGGTCGTACGCAACCGACGTCGAAGCAAAGCCTGTTCGGCGCAGCTGGTAGGCGAGATAGTAGTAGCTGACCGGATGGATGTGCCCGGACGTATGAACGGGGTCGGCGCTCGACAGCAGCAGCGGATCGAACAGCGTCGCGAAGCCAGAGTGGAGATTCCGCCACCGTGAATTCAGATTGAGAACGTTCGGCGTGCTGATGATCGCCACTCCTCCGGGCCGGAGAATTCGATGGAGCTCTCGAGTGAAAGCGAACTGATCCTCGACGTGCTCGATCACTTCGAGGCTGCATGCCACATCGATTGATGAATCTTCGTACGGCAGCCGTCCGTCCGGTAAGATCCAGAGGCACTTCACGTCCGGATATCGAAAGTATTCGGGGAAGATGTCGCAGGCCGTGATCACGTCCGATGGTTGGAGTCCCAATTTGCCTTTGACGTGCTCGCCGAGGAGCTGGGAGAAAAAGCCTTCGCCGGCGCCGATGTCGGCGACGCGGATCCCGGGTTTTATTAGCGGCGTGACGATCTGCAGCACCTTGTCGTTGGTGCTGCGATGGGAGATTGGGCGTATCTCGTTTTCGGAGACGGTTTCAGCCATTCATCAGGACTCGCTGCTCATCACGCTCGCCAGCTGCTCCAGCACGTTGGCGAGATCGGGCTTCACCTCCAGGACCGGCGAGACCGGGTCCTTTCCCAGGCGCTCCATTCGCTCGAGCGCGTTCTTGATGGTAAACGCCTTGGGATCGAGCGAATCGTTCACCTCGTCCCACACGAGCGGCATCGACACCGTCGCGCCGGGAAGCGGGCGCACACTAAAGGGCGCGACGATCGTCTGGCCGTGACGGTTCTGTAAGTAGTCGAGATAGACCTTGTCGCCCCGCTTCGTCACGTGACGCGTGATCGTCGCGATGTCGTTCAGCTCGCGAAGAACGCATCGCGCGAGCAGCTCGCCCAGCATTCGCGACTGCTCGTAAGTGCACTGCCGCCCGAGGGGCAGCATGATATGAAGTCCAGTCTTCCCCGTCGTTTTCACGTAGCTCGGAAGACCAGCGGTTTCGCACACCCGATGCAGGACGAGCGCCGTCCGGATCACGTCGGAGAACGGCGCCTCCTTTGGATCCAGATCGATCACGCACCAGTCCGGAAGCTCCAGTGACCCCACGCGACTCGCCCAGATGTGCAGCGGAATCGATCCCATGTTGGCGAGGTACAAGAGCGACTCCTCGTCGTCGCACACGAAATAGCGGATTTCGCGTTGCGTGTCCTCGCTCCAGATCGGAACCGTGCGCATCCACTCCGGCGCGAACACGGGCGCATCCTTCTGATAGAACGACTTGCCGTCAATTCCATCCGGAAACCGGGTCAGCACTACCGGACGATTCGCCAGGTACGGCAGGAGCCACTTCGACACCGCGCGGTAGTACTCGATGAGATCGCCCTTGGTGTACTTCTCCGCCGGCCAGTAGATCTTGTTCAGATTCGAGAATGCGATGTTCTTCAGTACCGGACCACGAGCGGGAGGCGCGGGCGGATCGTGAGAGATGTCCGCGGTCTCGCGCTGGGCGATAGCACCAGTCGGCGCGATGCCCGCGTCCGAAGCTTTGCCGCCGGCGACGCTGGTCTCGGGAGCGCCAGCCTCCGCAGCGCTGCCTTCCGCGGCACTGGCCGACGCCGAGCTCTCAGCTGGTGGGCCCCATCCCTGTCGCTCGCACTCGTGCGGACGCTTGTCAGTCCTCAGGCGCTTAAACGTTGCGTGACGCAACAGGCCGTCGGGTGTGAACTCGCGGTACCGAACCTCGCAGACGTGAACCGCGTCCGTCCAGATGGTCGTGCTCGTTTCGGGAATCTGTTCGCTCGTGAGCGGTTCGCTTCCTGGCGCGTACACCGGCCCCGCGCACAGCGGGTCGCTTCGCACGATCGGATCGAGCAATCCGTGCAGCTCCTTCAGCAAGTCATCGTTGAACCCGGTTCCAACTCGCCCCGCATACACGAGCGTGCCATTCACCCAGTCCGCGAGCTGGAGCGCGCCCAGGTGCGAGCGACTCCCCTTTGGCTTGGTGAATCCGACGATGACAAAGTCGCCGGTGCGCTCCGCCTTGATCTTGAGCCAATCGCCCGATCGGCCGCCCCTGTATCGTGAAGTTGATTTCTTGGCGACGATTCCTTCGAGTCCCATCGCCGTCACCTGCTCGAGGAACGCTTCGCCCTCGGCCTCGATGTGATCGAGATACCGGAGCGCCCCAAGCTTTGGCACCACCTCCGACAACAGCTCCTT
>JBGPHO010000099.1:0-8614 GCA_041484425.1 Gemmatimonadaceae bacterium | reverse complement strand
TGCTCGTGATTCCACCGCTGGCTGTACTCGTGGCGATGTTCTACTGGCTGTGGCGCGTCCGCATCAGGCGCAGCTTCCGGGGAATCGTTGGAGTCAGCGCACATGAGGCGACCGGAATGACCAGCCGCGTTCGGATGCAGCAGTCCGGCCTTCGCATTTCAACGACGGAGCGCACATGACTCGCAACACGAACGCACGGGTCGCCGGCTTCATGTTCCTGTTCTACATCGCGAACGGCGTCGCGACCATGGTCGTGTTGGGCCGGGGAACGAGCGGCGACGGGATCGCGGCAATGCTCACGACCATCGCTCAGCACACGACACTCGTGCGCTGGGGCATCGTGCTCACGATGCTCATGTTCGTTGACGCGCTCGTACTGGGCGTGGCGCTGTACGGGTTGACGCGCGACGAGGACCACGAGCTCGCATTGCTGGCACTCTCTTGTCGCATCCTCGAAGGCGCACTCGGCGCCTTCCCCGTGACGACGTTGGGCCTCCTGTGGCTCGCCACTGGAGCCGACGGTGCGACTGCTCCGGACGCGACAGTCGCGAACACGCTCGGCGCCTTGCTGCTGAAAGTAGGAGAGTGGAAGACCATCGCCGGCGCGACCTGCTTCGCCGTCGGCAGTACGATCTTCTCTTATCTCTTCCTGCGTGCGCGGACCATCCCTGTGCCGCTGGCCTGGCTTGGCGTAATGGGCTCGCTGTTGATCGTGGCGGCTCTTCCCCTGCGGCTGGCGGGTTTCATCAGCGGACCGGTTACCAACTACGTATGGATACCGATCGCATTGTTCGAGGTGGTACTCGGATTCCTGTTGCTCTTCAAGGGAATCGCCGCGCCAACACGTGTGAGGGCAACCTGAAATGCGGTCTCCACGCATCGCAGGACAAAGAACTCAGCTCCTCGCACCCCGCGGACGTCTGTCAGAACCAAGCGTCGAGTCAGGATCCAGATTGACGAACGCGAGACCCCCCGCTGCATCCACTTCGCAGCGATACACCAGCACACCTGCTTCGCTCGCAAATTCACGGCGTCGCTCGAGAAGATCGACTGCGTCGGCCTCCTGTCGGGAGCGGAGCTCGGCGAGGTTCGCCCATGGGAGCTTGCGACGATAGTCCGCACACGCCGCCTCGATTCGACCAGCTGCTGACGGGCCGTGAAAGAGCAGTATCACGCGTCTCACCGCGTGCAGCTCCACCAGATACCTGCATTCGGCGCACATCTGTTGGGCCCGAACAGGATCGGTTCCGGTCGACGCAAGCGCGCCGCCGCCGCCCGGAACATAGAACCGGTCGTATCGCGTGATCTTGAACTCGCGCGCGAGAAACGCGTCGGTGGCTTCCTGCAGGCGACCATCCGAGCAGGCAACTACCAGTGCGTTTGGCCGCGCGGGGGTCCATCGGAGCTCGGGTTCGGTAGGCGCTCCGGTCCTCAATCGCTCGTCATGATGAACAGCGGCGCGCCGTCGAACTCGTAGATGGGCCGCAAGCGGTCCGTGTTGTAGTACTTCTTGACGTCGACGATTTTCTTCTCCGATGTCACACTCGTGATCGGAACGCTGTCGTAAAAGCCCTTGTGGACGCTCACGAGACGGCCGAATTCCTTCTTCAGGATCAGGTCGAGCGCGAGATTGCCGAACGCCATCGGCACGATCGAGTCGAGTGCATCCGGATCGCCCGAGCGAACCAGATAGCCAAGCCGCTGGTTGACGACGTCGATCCGGCGGCCGTTGTTGTACTTGGGTGAGTACTCCTTGAGCGCGGCCGCAACCTTGTCACCGATGCCGCCAAGCTTGCGGTGTCCGAACATGTCCATCTCTTCGCTCTCGAAGCTCATTCCTTCCTGCGACTTGAGGTGTGCTCCCTCCGATACAAGCGCCACCGAGTACTTGCTGGGATTCCTGTTGTGGTCGTAGGTCATCAACTCGGCGAGATGCTCGACGTCGACCGGATACTCCGGGATGAGGCAGCGGTCGGCCGCACCGGCCATCGTTGGCAGGAGCGCCGTGAAGCCGGCGTATCTGCCGAAGACCTCGATGACGAGAAAGCGCTCGTGGGACCCGGCCGAGGTGCGCAGCCGGTGCGTGAGTTCGATCGTGCGCGTGACGCAGGTACTGAAGCCGATGCAGTAATCGCTGCCGTATACGTCGTTGTCCATCGTCTTCGGGATGGCGACGACGTGTACCCCTTCATCGTGCAGGCGTTTGCCATAGCTGAGCGTGTCGTCGCCTCCGATCGGAATCAGTACGTCGACCCCGATGTGCTCGAGGTTCCGGAGCACGTCCTTCGTGATGTCGTTGATCGGCTCGTCGTAGCCGGTGAGATGCGCCGGCACGCGCGCCCGTGGCAGGTGGCTTGGCCGCGTTCGAGAGGTATGGAGAAAAGTGCCGCCGCTGCGGCCGGCGCGATTCACGACGGCCTCCGAGAGCTCCTGCACGCATTCGGAGTTGTCGGCGTCGGCGTCCCGGTTGTAGTCGACGAGTCCCGCCCACCCGCGGCGAAGGCCGACAACTCGGTACCCCTCGCGCAGCGCGCGGATCGTGATCGCCCTGATCGCCGGATTGAGACCGGGGACGTCGCCGCCGCCGGTGAGAATCGCAATTGTTGGTTTATTGTTGTTCGTCATGCGTCCAAAAGCTATCGCGGAAGCCGGCAATTCATTAGAGAGCCCTGACCAACGTTTTCAACTCAGGGCCACTCCGGATGCGGCTGCGCCCCAATGGTGGTAACGTGCTTGCAGCTGAACCAGGGCGCTAGTTGGCCGCCAAAAGGCGCCCTCGCCAATTCTCTGCTGCTTCACTGTACCGGGGGGACAGACTCATTTGCTCTCACTGACGCTCGTCACACTACTGGTCGCAGGTGGTCTCTACATGTACTGGCGCCGCAGCCTGCCTGGTGAGCAGCCGCGCGCCGATATGACGGACGAGCAGATCAAGCAAAAGTGGCGCGAGCTCGGCTTCTTTTGCGAGCTGGACGAGCAGAAAAAGGTCTGGACCCTGACCGGGTCTCGCGCCGGCCTGCTCTACTTTCCTGACCTCTTGCGCGGCTTTATCGCTGATCCACAGAACATCCCAAACGGAGAACGCAAGAATTACGGGCCCTACGGATCTCTCGAGATAATGACCTGGCCAGATGCTGGATTCGATGGCCACGCCATTCGTGGTTCGATAACGGATCTCGATCGACTTGCGAATCTGGTCGAGACGAAACTTGCCGTCGCCGAACCCGGTTCGCTGTTCAAGGTCCGCGAGGAGTTCTCGCCTGATAGCCCATTTGCTCTTTTGCTGGATGTCCGAGCCGACGGGTTCGACCCTGCAGCAGCAGATCGTGAGCGGCTGGGCGCCGCCAGCGAGCGCAACGCTCCAGGTAAGTAGCACTTAAGGTCTCCGGCGTATCCGCCCGTCACGACGGCGGTGAATCCATCGAGCCTGCGGTTGCCGATCACCTCGCGCGCTGTTGTCTGCGCGCCGTAGCCGAAATGCATGGGGGCTTGCTTCGTTGTCATGGACGGAGCCTGAGATCGTTGACTTGAGCGCGGCGAAAGCAGCTAATGGAATGGTCGTTGACGATGCCGATAGCCTGCATCCAGGCGTAGACGATCGTCGGGCCGACGAACTTGAAGCCGCGGCGCTTCATCTCCCTGGAGATTTCCTCGGATAACGGTGACGATGCTATCGAGCTGCGGCCGTCCCCCTTCAACACCTTGCCGTCGGTGAAAGACCAGCAGAAGTCGCCGAAGCTGTCGCCCCGGTCCTCCATCTCGCGGAAGATCTGAGCGCCCCGGATCGTCGCTTCTATCTTGGCCCGAGCGCGGACGATGCCGGCGTCTGCCATCAGGCGCTTGACGTCCGCCTTGCCGAATCGAGCAACCTTCTTCGGGTCGAAGCCGCCGAAAGCTTTGCGGAATGCCTCCCGTTTTCGCAGGACGATGATCCAGGCCAGCCCGGCCTGGAACCCTTCCAGCATCAACATTTCCCACAGCATGCGGGCATCGCCCTGGGGGACGCCCCATTCCTCGTCGTGATAGGCGCGCATCAGCGGGTCGCCCTCCGCCCAGGCGCAGCGATGCTGGTCCGTCATATCCGCAATCTGTCTAACGAACGCTGCACCTGACAAGCAATTTTGGGGAATTGCGGGGGCTGCCCTCGCGCTCTATATAAACCGCTTGCAGGCGACTAAGGCCCGAACCCTCACCCAATAATCATGTCCCCCATCCTCGCCGAGCTTTTCGGCACCGCGATTCTCATCGTGCTCGGCGATGGCGTCGTTGCCAACGTCGTTCTTCAGCGCACGAAAGGGCACAACTCCGGCTGGATCGTCATCACCGCAGGCTGGGCGTTCGGCGTCACGATCGCCGTCTACTGCGTGAACAGCATCAGCGGCGCGCATTTGAATCCCGCCGTTACCATTGCGCTGGCGTCCATCGGAGAATTCGACTGGGCCAAAGTTCCCATGTACATCGCGGCGCAGGTCGCCGGTGGATTCCTCGGGGGCGTCATCGTGTGGCTCGCATACCTGCCGCATTGGAAGGCCACGCCGGATCCGGTGAGTAAGCTCGCTGTCTTCTCCACCACACCCGCGATCCGTCAACCGGTCGCCAATCTCGTCGCGGAGATCATCGGCGGCTTTGCCCTCGTGCTCGCGCTTCTCGCGGTGCTCTCGCCCGCGAACTTTGCGCCGGGCTCGGACTTCGCGAAAGGATTCGGACCACTCCTCGTCGGCGTGATCGTGGCGGCCATCGGTCTCTCGCTCGGGGGCCCCACCGGCTACGCGATCAATCCCGCGCGCGATCTCGGGCCACGCATTGCGCACGCGGTGCTCCCCATCGCCGGGAAGGGAAGCTCCGACTGGGGCTACGCGTGGATTCCGATCGTTGGTCCAACTGTCGGCGGCGTGCTCGCCGCGCTGCTCTATCAGCTCGTGTGGAAGCAATGAAGTACATCCTTTCTCTCGACCAGGGCACGACCAGCTCGCGGGCGATTCTGTTTGACCACGCGGGTTCAATAGTCGCCGTCGCCCAGAAGGAGTTCCCCCAGATCTTCCCCAAGCCAGGCTGGGTGGAGCACGACCCGCGCGACATCTGGTCCACCCAGGCGGGCGTGGCGGCGGAGGTGCTCACGAAGGCGAATGCTCGCGCGGTCGACGTCGCTGCGATCGGCATCACGAATCAGCGCGAGACCACCGTCGTCTGGGACAGGGCAAGTGGAGAGCCAGTCGCCAATGCCATCGTCTGGCAGGATCGCCGCACCGCGGGCATTTGCGATCGCCTGCGAGCGCGGAAGCTGGATCGCCTGATCCGCCGCAAGACTGGCCTCGTTATCGACGCGTACTTCTCCGCCACGAAGGTGCAGTGGATTTTGCAAAACGTGAAAGGTGCGCGCGCCAGAGCCAAGGCGGGCGAGCTCGCATTCGGCACGATTGACTCGTGGCTCGTCTGGAATCTCACCGGCGGCAAGGTGCACGTGACCGATGCAAGCAACGCCTCACGCACAATGTTGTACGACATCACGAAGGGCGACTGGGACGACGAGTTGTTGAAGATCTTCGGCGTTCCGCGATCGATGCTGCCGGAGGTGCGCTCATCGAGCGAGGTATACGGCGTGACCACTTTACTCGGCACACCGATCCCGATCGCCGGCATCGCGGGTGACCAGCAGGCGGCGCTCTTCGGCCAGGCGTGCACGAAACCCGGCATGGCCAAGAACACCTATGGCACCGGCTGTTTCATGTTGATGAATACCGGCACGAAGCGGATCGCATCGAAGCACAACCTGCTTACAACGGTCGCATGGCGAATTGGTAGCCGCACCGAGTACGCGCTCGAGGGGAGCATTTTCATCGCGGGCGCCGTGGTGCAATGGCTTCGTGACGGTCTCGAATTCTTTCGTTCGGCAGCGGAGGTCGAGGCACTCGCCGCTGGTGTGAACGATACCGGCGGGGTCTACCTCGTTCCGGCTTTCGCGGGACTCGGTGCACCACACTGGGATCAGTACGCACGCGGAACGATCGTCGGCCTCACACGCGGTACCACAAAAGCACACATCGCGCTTGCCGCGCTCGAGGGGATCGTGCTCCAGGTGATGGATGTCCTGAAGGCGATGGAAGCCGATGCCGGGATCAAGCTGCGAGAGCTTCGCGTCGACGGCGGTGCGAGCGCGAACGACCTGCTCATGCAATTGCAGGCCGACATGCTCAACGTTCCTGTCGTCCGACCCAAGGTCCCTGAGACGACGGCGCTCGGCGCCGCGTATCTGGCAGGATTAGCCATCGGGTTCTGGAAGAATCAGACAGACATCGCACGCCAGTGGCAGGTCGACAAGCGCTTCGCCCCCGTTATGAAGCCGGCAGTACGGAACCGAATCGCGAAGGGATGGGTGCGAGCGTTGAGCCGGGCGAAGGCGTGGGAACAGTCGTAGATAGCCTCTATGACGGCCTTAGCGGATAGATTGAGTGCATGCACACCAACACCGCATCCAATCGTCCGCCTTTGCAGGAAACGGAGAGCAATTCCTTCGCTGAGAGCTTCCGGGCGGCCGCGGATCTCCTCGAGAAGATTGTCGCTGATCGCTCCCTTCTGGCGAACATTCCCGAAGATGATCGCAACCGGCTGCTGAATGCCGCCGGCTGCGTCTCCCGCCCCGACGCGCTTGGCCGCCGCCAGCTCCTGAAAGTCGTCAAACGGAAAAAAAGAGCCGAGAAGGTGCAGCGGGAAGAGAGTGTCCTCGCGGAAACCGGCATCCGCAAGCTGCGCCGCCAGCCAGTCTTCATCACCTCGCCGAACATCTTTCCGCCGGAATGGGACGAGCTCCGTGCCAACGACGAGCCTCCTCCCGAAACTGAAGACCCTCGGATTTGTTACGTCTGCAAGGCGAGATTCTCGACGGTCCACCATTTCTACGACCGCCTGTGCACCACCTGCGCCGAGGAGAATTTCAGCAAGCGTACGGAGCTCGCTGACCTGAGCGGCCGGGTCGCCCTGCTCACCGGTGGCCGAGTGAAGATCGGCTACCAGGCAGGGCTGAAGCTCCTGCGAGCTGGCGCGCGTCTCATCGTCACTACACGCTTTCCGCGCGACTCGGCGGTCCGCTACGCTGGCGAGCCCGATTTCCGCGAGTGGGCCGACCGGCTCGAGATCTACGGCCTCGATCTGCGACACACGCCGAGCGTCGAAGCATTCTGCAAGGAAGTGCTGACGACGGAGAAGCGACTGGACTTCATCATCAACAACGCGTGTCAGACTGTCCGCCGCCCGGTCGACTTCTACGAGCACATGAGGGAGACGGAAACAGCGGTGCTGAGCTCAATGCCCGAGCGCGCCCGGCGCCTGCTGGGCAAATACGAGGATCCGGACGCAAACCACACGATCTATCGGAAGTCTGAAGTCTCGCTCCTTGCGGGTGGCCAGCAGGAGGAAAGCAGCCTCTTTCCGCAAGGGTTGCTCGACCAGGACCTTCAGCAGCTGGATCTCCGGGGACGCAACTCCTGGCGGTTGCTAATGGCCGAAGTCCCGTCTGTGGAGCTGCTCGAGGTTCACCTCGTCAACGCAATCGCGCCGTTCATCATCAATGCGCGGCTCAAGCCATTGATGCAGCGAACCCCTGAACGCGACAAGCATATCGTGAACGTCTCCGCCGTCGAGGGACAATTCTATCGCCCGCACAAGACCGTTCGGCATCCTCACACGAACATGGCGAAGGCGGCGCTCAACATGATGACCCGAACCTCGGCGGCCGACTATGTCGCCGACGGCATCCACATGAACAGCGTCGACACGGGATGGATCACGGATGAGGATCCGGAGGAGATTGCCGCGCGGAAAACCGCCGAGCATCGCTTCCATCCGCCGTTGGACATCGTTGATGGCGCGGCGAGAATCGTTGACCCGATTATTTCCGGGTTCAACACTGGCGTTCACGTCTGGGGCAAGTTCCTCAAGGACTATCACCCTACTGACTGGTAGATGAAACGGTCATTTCGAGAGAAGTTCATCTTCCTCCTCTCAATTCTCGTTGGGGCGGCACCCTTTGCCTTCGGATTGATTCGCGCCGTCCAAACCGGCTCCGACCTTCGCTACTTGTGGGTAGCGATCGCGGCGTTCCTTGGCGCGACTGTGGTCATGGTGGTCGGGAAGGTACGCAGCCGAGCACCGAACGTCGTACTCGCGCTATTTGCAGCGGCCTGGGTCATCGCTGCATTGTTTGCGGGTTCGACGGCGTTCCTGCTCGCGTCTACGTCATCTGCGGCCGTCTGGATCGTTGCGTTTGCCTTCGGTTTCTGTTGCGCGGCAAGCCACGCACTCAATGCACTCTCGCGCCCTCGAATACCTTGAGTCCGGAGTTCTAGCTCCACCTGGGCATTGTGCTGATGCGCGCGATGTCTTCTCGCCGGAAGGCACGCGAGCTTGCAGATTATCTCGACAAATCGCGACATGACCATCCCGACTACTCCGCGCGGCAACACCAAGACTCCGCCCGAGCACCCTCAGCTCGTCCGCCGCTTCAGCCTCTTGCCCGCGACGGCGCTGAACATGACCAACATGATCGGCGTTGGACCGTTCATCACGATCCCGCTGCTCATGACGGCGCTCGGCGGTCCGCAGGCGATGCTGGGCTGGA
>JBGPHO010000098.1:0-8684 GCA_041484425.1 Gemmatimonadaceae bacterium | reverse complement strand
GCGAATGTCGCGATGAACTCGGACACGGTGGCGGTTGGCGTCGGCGCGGCTGGCTGGACGAGAGGAGTCTTCACAGGTCGGGATGATCCCTGTAGTCGAGCTCGTCCACGCTCTCGACACCGAACTCCTTCAGAATGTCCGCGAACGTCACGATGCCAAGCATGATGCGCACGTTGGCGCGGCTCACCACGGGAAGAACCTTGTGCCCGTTCTCTTTCATTCGCGCCAGGGCCCGACTGAGCGGCTGATCGTTGTGCACGTGGGGCAAATCCACGCTCTTGTCGGCGTCCGATCTGCGGGCTATCTGCATGAGGCGCTCGATTGTCATATCGAGCTTCCCCTGGTCCACAGCATGCGCGATGTGGCGCGTGCGAACCATTCCAACGAGACCGAGCTCGTCGGCGACGGGCCACGACTCGAGAGCGCTGTCCTTCACGCGCTCGGCGGCGTCGCTGATCTTCATCTCGGGTGTGAGAGATTCCGGCACCTCGCGCGCCGCGCTGCTCACGAGCGGCACCGCCGAGTGAGTGCGGGACGAGCTGCGCGGAAGATGCAGTCCATCCTGACGCGCGAGCGCCTCGTAAATCGGCTCTTTCTGGAGCTTCTGCGAGATGTAGAACGCGATGAGATTCGAGATCATCAGTGGAACTATGATCGTGTAGTCGCGCGTCACCTCGAAGATCATGATCACCGACGTGAGCGGCGTCCTGATGATGCCCGCGAATGCCGTTCCCATTCCGACGAGCGCGTACGCACCCGGTCCCGCCGTCGACGCGGGGAAGAGCAGGTGCGCAACTGATCCTACCGTTGCGCCCACCATCGCGCCGATGAACAGGCTCGGGCCGAATATTCCGCCGGCGTTCCCCGATGCGTACGCGACGGATGTCGCGACGATCTTGAGCACCGCGAGAGTGACGACGACCTTGAGAATCACGTCGCCGTTGAGGACTCGCTCGACCTGATCGTAGCCGACGCCCAGCACCTGCGGAACGAAATAGCCGAGGATCCCGACGGTGAGTCCGCCCGCAACGGGCTGAATCCAGAGCGAGGCGCGCGGCATCGTCGCGAATCGGGCGCGCAGCCAGAGCAGCATCTTCACGAACGCCACGGAGCTCAGCCCGCCGACGATTCCGAGCACGACGTACACTCCGAGCTCGGCCGGACTGACGAGGTGATAGCCGGGAACGTGGAAGAGCGGGTTGTCGCCGAGGACGAGGTGGAGCACCATCCACGACGCCGCGGACGCAAGCACGATCGAGCCGAGCACGGGCGCGTGCAAGTCGCCGATGATCTCTTCGAGCGAGAAGAGCACCGCCGCGATCGGAGTGTTGAAGGCGGCCGCCAGCGCGGCCGCTCCCCCGACGGGAATCAGGGACCTGATTTGCGCTCTGCTCAACCCGAGTCGTCGCGCGATGACTGATGCGAGTCCCGACCCCATGTAGACCGCCGGCCCTTCACGCCCGAGCGGAATTCCGGTGGCAAGCGAAATCGAGCAACAGACGAGCTTGCCGACCACGGATCGCAGCGAGATGCGGCCGTCATGAATGAAGAGCGCAGCCCGCGTCTGCGGAATGCCGCTGCCACGCGCGAGCGGAAAGTACTTGAAGAGGAGATACCCGGTGACGAGCGAGCCGAGTGTCGGGACGACGATACGCCGCCAACCGGATCCGCCGGCCGGATACATGAGCGCGGTGAGGCGGCCCGTGAGAAGAATGAAGGCGACGACCACGAGCCCGACGAGCGCGCCGATGACCAGGCTGAGCAGGAGGGCGAGGCGATCCTCCTTGCGTCGGAGGTCTTCGACCAGTCTGACCAGCCGCGCCGGCAGGGCTCGGATTTTTAGTGCTGGCATTTCCTGAAACTAAACGCTTCGACGCCGGGTCGAAGCGTTTAGCTCATGCGGGGTTTTCGCGCAGGGGTGAAGAAGCTGCGCGCTACGGCTTCGTCACGGCCAGACCGCTCACCAGTCCCTCGGTGTTATGCGAGAAGCGGATTCCGTACACTCCATTGGTCGACTTGAGCTTCCCGGGTCCCACGACGGCAGATTTGTCGTAGGTGGCGACAACGGTTCCATTGATCGCGCACTGCACTTTGTCACCCTTCACCGAGACCGCGATGTCCTGTGTCACCGGAGACCCGGCCGCAGCGGCCTTGTGCACCGCTGCATTCGATTCGCCGTGGCCACCGTTCAACTGAAATGACGCGGGACCAAATCCGCGCACGATGAAGCTGCCGTTTCCGTACGCAGCGCAGTAGAGATAACTCTGGTTGGCGGTCCCCATGTCATTGCCGCCGATGAAGATCCCGTACGGATGCGGATGATCGTTCAGGTTCATGTACTTGGGCTCGGTGAAGCTCGCCTTCACGGTGTAGTCGCCGCTTGCCGTGTTCGACAGAGTCCAATACGCAACCGCGGGTCCGGTTCTGACGTGGAGAGCATCGCCCTCCTTGGAGAGCTTCGAGTTCGTGAGAAGCGCGCCCCGTTTTGCCTCGTTGGCGTCTATCTGCCCTGACCACCCCGGGACGGAAATTCCTCCACCAGCAACCTGTCGTGAAGATTCATTTTGTGCCTTGCTGCTGCAGGCGAGTGAGACGAGTGCGGCGGCCGGCAAAAGGAGAGTAAGAGTGCGCATTAAGACCTCTGTACGTTAAGAGAGAGAGACAACGGAACAACGTGGGAGGGGCCAGCTTTCAAGCTCATAGCTAACAGCTTTAACAACGTCGGGACGTTACTCTATTGCAAACACAACGCGCGTTTGAAACCCTAAACGCCAATGAGGTGAAAAAAATGGTCACCTCATTGGCGTCCACTGTGAATTCGTTCAGGACGAGGCAAGATCTCTCAGAGTTTTCGCCAGAGTCTGTACCTTGGCACCGTCACTCGATCCGCGTGCATCAGCGTCGAGCTGTGCCGCCAGCGATCCGAGAGCTGTACGTAGTTGGACCGTGAGCGTGCTAGCGCTGCCTGCGCCCGCGAGTGCCTGGCGGACCTGTGACAATCTTTCCGCACTGAGACCCTTCGACCTCTCGAGCTGGTCGGCGTACGCGCGCGCCAACGCGAAAGTCGTCGGCCACACCAGCTTCGGCTGGCCCTGCGTATTGAAGTAGTCGAAGTGCACCGTCTTCGCGGCGGCGATTTCGTTCTGCGAGATATATGCGCTCGGAAGGAGCTCGAAGATGTCGAGCCCGCGCGCGATCTCGGAGCTCACGATGTTGCCGTTGTACCAGTAGGCGGACCAGGATCCACCCATCGCCATTCTGGTCGAGTCCACCGGGCCACGATCGAAGAACGCGATCTCCCTCGGGTGTCTCGGGTCGGTCCAGTCGAAGACCGAGATGCCGCCCTGATACCACGCCTGCACCATCACGTCACGTCCCGGAATCGGGATCAGCGAGCCGTTGTGGGCAACGCAGTTTTCCTCTTTGGTCTGCGCGGCCGGCAGTTTGTAGTAGTTCTGGAACTGCATCTTGTCGCCGGCTGGATCCGTCCCGATGTTGCGAGCCAATACAGGGGTGCCGTTCGCGTCTGTGAGCGTGAAGATCGCGTCCGCGCCCCACTCGCGCCTGTCGCTGATGCGGCACTTCGGCTGTCCACCGCCGCCCCATTCATCGGAGAAGAGGACCTTGGTGCCGTCGTTGTTGAACGTCGCCGAATGCCAGTAGGAGAAGTTCGAGTCGGATACCGCGGCGACACGAATCGGGTGTGCGGGATCGCGGATGTCGAGCAGGAATCCGTAGCCTTCGCACGCGCCGCCGGCCAGCCCGATCGCCGGATATACCGTAATGTCGTGACACTGCGTTGGCCCGGGGCGCGGGCCACTTCCACTCGGCTGCTCACCAATCATCTTCGCGATCATGCCGGGCAATGCCGCGCGCAGCGTTGCGCTATCCGCGCCCGTGGGCGCGCCCGTTCCACCGCGAGCCTTGACGATGCTGTCCAGCATCGGGGTGATGAACTGCGATGGTAGCACCCTTTCCGTGCCGAAAATCATGGCGGTGTAACCGCCTTTCGCGCGTGCAGCGGCCGCGGCAGCCTTCGCTTCGGCCACATCAGCGGGTGACTCGCCGTGTCTCGCCGGCGCGGTCAGGTCGTTGAAGATGCGCGGCGAGCTCACGATCGCGGCCTGCTCCGGATGGGCGAGCGGCACCTTGATGACTTCGATGCGGAAGAGCGCCGAGTTCGGATCCTTGTCGGGCGTCAGTTTGACGCAGCCGGCAAGCTCGCTCGGCGAACGCACACCGGCCGAGCCGGAGATGTAGACGTAGACGTTGTCCGGATCCTTTGGATCGTACAGCACCGTGTGGGTGTGCGAGCCGCGGCAAGTCTGCACGTTACCGACGTACTTTGGATTCGCGATGTCCGTGATGTCGAAGATGCGGAGACCGCGCAGCCGGTCGTGGCTGACCGTGTCCTTCACGCCCTGTACGCCGCAGTCGAGGCGCCCGCTGTTTCCCTCACCAGAGACGAAAAGCAGGTTCTTGAAGACCGAGACATCGCTCTGCGATGCCGGGCAGAGGTACGCGGTTTTGAGCGTTGGGGCGCTCGGATTGGAGATATCCCACACCTGATAACCGTTGTAGCTGCCCTGGATCGCGTAAGGACCCGTGAACGCCAGGTCGGAGTTGGTGATCCCGGCGAACTTTTCAGTGGGCTGCGTCGAGGACAGCAGCTTCAGGTTCCACGCTGCGGAGGCCGCATCGAACTTTCCCGCGCGCAGACCAACACGCGGGTCGGGGGTCGGCTCGCCGGGCGACATGTTGTTGCTGCCGGCCGTCGTCGAGATTGCGGGCGCGCACCCCGCGGCGGAAAAAAGACCGATTGCGAGTGCCAATGAGAACAACGGTGCGACGGTTGATCGAATCGCGTTACGGCGGTGGAGCACGGATGCCATTTGTTGATTCCTCGGATGTGGCGGAGTGGAACTGGGGAGTGTTCGACTACTGTGTGATCATTGAGTGGATATGCCGAGCGTCAGCGCGGCGAGCATTTTCTCCATCCGCGCGATCTCGGTGGTCTGATCGACGTTGACGTCGGATGCGAACTTGAAAACTGTCTCGTCCTGGCCGGCTCCGTAGGTGCCAAACAAATCCTTCACCATTGATACGGCGCCGCGATGGTGCTGGATCATGTACGTGAGGAACTTCCGGTCGAACTCCGGACCTCGCGCTTCGTCCAGGTCCTTCATCTGCACTTCGGTGAGCATTCCGGGCATCAGCATTACGTGCTCCATCCCGTCCATCGTCATCTTCATGCCCGTTGCGGTCGCCTCCGGCACCGGCCTCTGCCGATCACGCAGCCACCGCTGCATGGTTACGATCTCGTCCTGCTGAGCGTTGATGATCCGCGATGCCAATGTGAGCACGGAAGCGCTGGCTCCGTGGGTAGGTGCCCAGTGGGACATGACGATAGCCTGCGCGTGATGACCGATCATTCCGGACATGAAGCTGACGTCCGCCTCGGTATAAGGGAGGCGGAGGCTGTCGGCTCTTGCCTGAGCGACGTACTGCGGATCGCTCGGCCGGGCGGTGACCGGTGCCGCGGACGTGTTGACCGCTCCGCGACCCGCGCTGGTACACGCGGACAAGGCGATTGCGGCCAGGAGGGTCGCACTGATTCGGGTCATTTGTGAGGGCGTCATATCCTTTTCTTCCTCGCCGGGCCGGCTGGGAGCCGGGCCCGTGAAGTTCGGCCTGTGCGAAACACCGTATATGATACTGACCGGCGCAGGCTTCGGGAGGGCGAAAAAAAAGGGAGGGGCCCAATCGGGCCCCTCCTTGGTTCTCGAGCTTGGTAACTAAGGTCAGCCGATCGTGGACAGTGCGTCGTACTTGAACGTCTCGACCGTCGCGTTTCCGGCCATTACCGGGCGAAGCTTCTTGTCCAGCTGAGGATAAGTCGCGGTTTCGTACTTACGCGCTGAATCCATGTCGTTCCAGACACTGATGGCGAGGACGTGCTGATCCTTCACCAGCAACAGCTCATCCTTGAACCCGTCCTGCTTCTTGAGGGTCGGAAGGATCTCGTTTCTGAAGAGGGTTTGGAACTCTTCGTTCTTGTTCGTCGCAATGTCGAATCGAACGCTGCGGGCAATCTGCCCCTTGTTGGTATTCTTGATCATTAGAATATCTCCAGCACCCCGTCGGAATCTGCCGGACCCCTGCGTGCGAGGTTTTACCGCAGGTCGGCCAGCGCCAAAGCACTAAATCCGGCGCCTCAAACTCTCTCAAATCGTAAGACTCAGTATAACCCTTTTGGGGTCGTAAATGTCGATTTCACAACAATTTACGCTAAGTCGCGCGGGCCACGGCGGTTACCTGATGAGGTCGTTTTCCCCGATTCGCGTGAGAGCGTTTTAACTCCGAAAGCTCAGCCGGCCTGAAGCCTGAAAGGCCACTGTTTCTAGCTGCCTTCGAACTTGAAGGACACTTTGATCTTCGCCCGGTAGCTCTCGACCTTGCCGTCTTTCAGCACCATGTCGAGTTGCGAGATTTCGGCGACGCGCAGGTCACGCAACGATTTCGCCGCCCGCTTGACTGCCGCGGTCGCGGCTTTCTCCCAGGACTCGCTGCTGGTCCCAACCAGTTCGATCACTTTGTAGACGCTCTCTGCCATTTCAGTCTCCTTGTCTTCCTGCGTTGGTCGCTTCTCTTCACCAAGGTGGTCGCGTAGCTCTGTACCACCGCAGCCTCCGCCGAGCGCCACTCGTAGCGAGTGGCATCCCCAACTTACCTCGCGTCAAACGGCCGGCAATACCGTGTCCTCCCGCGCGAAGTCGATGAAGCCCCGCGCCGGGTCGACGGCCAGCAACACCACGCCCGTTTCGTCGCCGACGTTCAAGCCACGACGCCCGCGCACGAGGCGACCCTCGATCCCACCGGGCTGGATCAACAGCCACGTCGCCTTTCGCGATGTCCCCGACACGACGGCGCGGAACGTCTCGCCTACGCAATCCCGTAGCGAGAGAGCCGCGGCCCGCTTGCGCGCGCGACGCTCGTCCTTCGAGGGATCAACGCCCTGCGTGAACTCGAAGTCGATGAATCCGTGCACACTGTCTGTATTGACTAGTTTCACCTTTACCTTCATTCCCACGGACAACGGCTTGTAGCCGCGCACCACGCGTCCCTCCGCCGAGCCATCGATCAGCCGGACGTACGTGCCACTCTCGGATACGCCGGTGACCTGGGCGTCGAAAATCTCCCCGATGCGTGAGCGGAGTAGATCAGCCTGTGCTTTCTTGCGACGGCTGCGCTCCAGCTTCCGTGACGCGCCCTCCGCCTCATGCGCGAAGTCGATGTGCCCGTGCACGGGATCGGCTACGACCAGCTTGAGGCGCACGGTATCGCCGACGTCGAGCCCGCGCCCCCCGCGCACGATGCGGCCTTCCACCGGAGGATTCAGCACCCGCGCGTAAGTCCCTTTCGGCGACGCCGCCGTAACGATGGCGGCGAAGCTCTCGCCCACGCGCTCGGCCAGCATCGACGCTCCCGCCACTTTGCGCATCGTGCGCTCGACCTTTCGCGCTGCCTCGCCGCGCTCAGTGCAGCGGCTCGCAATCTCGGTGAGCTCGGCATCGGAATACGGCGACGCGCCGCCTGAGGTGGCCGCACGCAGCATCCGCTGCGTTACGAGATCCGCAAACCGGCGGTTCGGTGCGGTGGAGTGCACATAGTCCGCGACAGCGAGACCGAAGTGGCCCGTCTCCCTTCGATTGCCGAGGCGGCGCTCGAGAACATAGATGCCCGGGCCGAGGAGCTTGACGACGGAGAGCGAGAGATCCGCGAAGTGCTCGGGATCGGCGGCACGGCGGCGCGCGAGAAATTCGCTGAGGGCAACGTTGTCGGGCTTTTCAGGGAGTGCCTCACCGACATCTGCCGCCAGCGCTACGATGCGATCCCACCGCTTTGGCTCGCGCACGACTCGGCGCAGCGACGGCGAGCCGCGCTCGAGCAGATAGGTGGCGACGGATCTGTTCGCTGCCACCATGAAGTCTTCGATCATGTCGCGAGCGCGATTCCGTCGGTCAACGGCGAGGTCCACAACTCTTCCGCGCACCACAACCGGCCTGGCCTCGACGCTCTCGAAATCGAGCGCGCCCGCGATGGTTCTCGCTCGGCGCAGCCGTTGTGCCGCTTCGTCCTGAAGTCGCACCTGATCACGGAGCTCGGGCCAGGCGGCGATCGCCGGCGGCTCCGGTCCCGTGTCATCCAGCCAGCGGCCAACGTCATCGTAAGTAAGCTTTGCCCTGTTGTGCACCAGCGCGTTGTACACCGACGCCTTCGCGAGCGTCCCGTCGGCGCCGACGTCGAATTCGATGACGACAGCGAGGCGGTCCTCGCCCTCGTTCAGCGACGTGAGATCGGTCGAGAGGCGCTCGGGCAGCATCGGAAAGACCGCCACGCCTGTGTAGACGGAAGTGGTATTGGCAGCGGCATGCGCGTCTGCGGCCGAGCCAAGCCGGACGAGACTGTCCACGTCGGCGACGCCGATGCGGACTCGGATAGAGTCGTCGGCGACCCGCTCGGCGACTTCGATCTGATCTAGGTCGCGCGACTCGCGGTTGTCGACCGACGACCAGTGCAGCCTGCGCAGATCGCTGACGCCCGGCGGCAGGGGATTATCGGACGGATCGCCGAGTGTCCGGACCTCCCGCATCACCGCGGATGAGAACTCGGGCTCGAATCCG
>JBGPHO010000097.1:0-8812 GCA_041484425.1 Gemmatimonadaceae bacterium | reverse complement strand
TGGCCTCGTCGGCAATCCGGTGCGGCTCACGATGGACGATCTGCAAAAACTTCCGCAGGTCTCCAATCGCGTGAACCACTACTGTGTCGAGGGATGGACGGCGGTCGAGACCTGGACCGGCGTTCCGTTCACCGAGCTGGCTCGCCTCGCGCGCGCCGATCCGCAAGCGCACTACGTTGATTTTCAATCGTTCGACGACGACTATCACGAGAGCTGGGACATCGAGAGCGCGATGCACAAGCAGACCGTGGTCGCCTACGGTCTCGACGGAAAGATGCTGGAGCCCGCTCACGGCGCACCGGCCCGCGTGTATTCACCCGTGAAGCTCGGGTACAAGAACACGAAGTACCTGACGAAGATCGTGTTCATGCCGAAGATGAACGGCGGGTACTGGAGCGATGCCGGCTACGAGTGGTACGGCGGCACTTAGGGCTGAGGAGTCCGAGATCGCGGCGCGAGGGCGGGCATCCACAAAGCCGAAGCAGAGAGCTGTAGGCTTTGCAGCTTATCGCCAGATAGCTTCCATACTGGGGTTAGAGACGCTTCGTAGTCTGGCCATCGCGCGCTTCGTGTAGATCTCGGAGGAGTCCGTCAAACCTCGACTTCGAAGCCCCGTAACATCGACGGAAAAGCTCCAAGGCGATTAGCTGTAAAGCCGAGATTTGTGGATGCCAGTCCGCGCCGCTCCCCCGAATTGGCGGGTCTATCTAATCCGCGTTCCCTTCGAGGGCGTCTGATTGAGCCGCGAGTTCTTTTCGCCTTCGCCTCGGCGTGCCGCGCCGCGAAATAGGAGTACCTCCTTGAGGTACGCGCGGTTCATGATCACGCCGATCACGAGCAGCGGGATGCCGGCGAGCACCGAGATCGTTCCCCAACGCCACGTATCGCTCCCCATCAGGGCGGCTGCCATGCATAGCGTGCCCAGCGCTACGAGCGATTGCCCGGCCTTGTGTGGCACGGCGCGGGTACGCCGGCGACGCTCGCGCAGCGGTGCCACTCCGCCCGCCTGCCAGGCATCGAGAAGGATCGTAAGCCCGACGAGGGCCATTAATACGCCGAGAAGGATCGGCAATTGTTCAAGCCTCATGGTTGGTTGAAGTGCAAGAAGGGGGCGCGTTTTGAGGCCCCGTAGACGCGCCCAACGAGCCCGAGGCTGTTATTTTGAAGCGATGAAACTCGAGCGCGTGCGGTCGACCACCATCCTCGCGGTGCGCCGCGACGGAAAGGTCGCACTCGGTGGCGACGGTCAGGTCACCGTCGGCCAGACGGTTATGAAGTCCAATGCGCAGAAGGTCCGGAGTCTTCACGGCGGCAAGCTGCTCGCTGGTTTCGCGGGCGCCGCGGCGGATGCGTTCACCCTCTTCGAGAAATTCGAGGAGAAGCTCGAGCGCTATCCCGGAAACCTTCAGCGCGCGGCGGTGGAGCTGGCGAAGGACTGGCGGAGTGATCGCGTGTTGCGGCGTCTCGACGCGCTGCTCGCCATAACTGATCGGGACCACGGTTTCATAATTTCGGGAACGGGCGACATCATCGAGCCCGAAGACGGCATCCTCGCAATCGGATCGGGCGGCTCCTACGCGCTCGCGTCGGCTCGCGCGCTCCTCGAGAACACGGATCTTCCCGCGCGCGACATCGTGAGGAAGGGACTCGAGATCGCCGCGGAGATCTGCATCTACACCAACGCCAACATCACCGTCCTCGAGCCCAGCTGATGTCATCTCCGCGAACACAGCAGGCGCTGGAGCGTCTGGCCAACCTCACGCCGAGGCAGATCGTCGAAGAGCTCGATCGCTACATCGTCGGCCAGGCGGACGCAAAAAAAGCTGTCGCGATAGCGCTCAGAAACCGGTGGCGGAGGCAGCGTACTCCCGACGCAATCCGGGATGAGATCTCGCCCAACAATATCATCCTCGTCGGCCCGACGGGCGTTGGGAAGACCGAGATCGCGCGGAGGCTCGCGCGCCTCGTCGGCGCGCCGTTCGTAAAGGTCGAAGCGTCCAAGTTCACCGAGGTGGGTTACGTTGGCCGCGATGTCGAATCGATGGTGCGCGATCTGGTCGAGAGCGCGATCAACATGGTGCGCGGCGAGCGCGAGACCGAAGTGCAGGAAGTCGCGAAGCAAAAGGTGGAGGAGCGACTGCTCGATCTCCTGCTGCCGACGCCGCCCGACATAAAGCAATCCGCGCACTCTCCAACGGCCGCGGCTGGCGGCGGGGCGCACCTTTTCGTCGTGTCACCGGCCGGATCTGTCTCGAGCGAGAACGACGCAACCGAGCTGCGCTACAAGAGGACTCGCGAGAAGCTCAAGCAGCTCCTGATCGATGGACAGCTCGACGAGCGTGAGATCGAGATCGAGGTCACACAGCAAACGCCGGTGATGTTCGACATGATGGTTCCGCAGGGAGCACCGGAGGGCATGGACAACCTCTCCGAGATGCTCCAGGACATGCTGCCCAAGCGAAAGAAGAAAAGAACCGTCAAGGTCTCCGAAGCTCGTCGCATTCTCCTCAGCGAGGAGCTGGAAAAGTTGATCAACAAGGAGGACGTCACCGCCGACGCGCTCGACAGAGTGCAGACAATGGGGATCATCTTCCTCGATGAGATCGACAAAATCGCCGGCCAACGCGGGCCGAACGTTGGCGGCCCCGATGTCTCGCGCGAGGGAGTGCAACGGGATCTCCTCCCGATCGTCGAAGGCTCCAACGTGCAGACCAAGCACGGGATGGTGAAGACCGACCATGTCCTGTTCGTCGCGGCGGGCGCGTTCCACGTCGCCAAGCCGAGCGACCTGATTCCGGAGCTGCAGGGGAGGTTCCCGATTCGAGTCGAGCTCCAGTCGCTCACCGAAGCGGATTTCGTGCGCATCATGACTGAGCCCGAGAACGCGCTCACCAAGCAGTACTCGGCGCTGGTCGAGGCCGAGGGAGCGAAACTCGAATTCACCACGGACGGCATCGCCGAGATAGCGAAGATCGCCGCGCACGTCAACGAACGGATGGAGAATATCGGAGCGCGCAGGCTTCACACGGTGATGACGACGCTGCTCGAAGACGTGCTGTTCGGACTTCCCGAGAGCGGGGCGAAGGCGGTACGCGTCGATCAGGAGCTCGTGCGGAGTCGTCTCAAGACGATCGCCGACGACGAAGATTTGAGGCGCTACATCCTTTAGCCCCTCCCCGCAATGATCGGCCGTGCAGTTGCGAGCGAGGACAATCTGCGTAGTCTCACTGGTCGCTTCCGAGGGATGCGCTGTGTCGCCTTCGTGAGATCACGATTCCATAGGCGGCAAGATTGAGAATCAAGGCCAAACTGCCCAGCAATACCTGTGTCGAGCGAGTGAGCCCGGCCGGATACAGCACCGGCTGTATGTAGTGTTCGATGAATCCGCCGCTGTAACCCGCGCTGCCGCCGCGCACCCTGAATGAGTTCTCGAGTGGCGTAAGCGGGCAGATCCAACCCATGTACTCGATCAGAACACCCCATATCGCCGCCGGAACGTGAAGCCACGCCAGGCGCGGCCATCTGAGCACCAGCAGTCCTCCCAGCACCACGAAGAAGACAAACGCGAAATGAACGGCGAGTACGACATCCGCAAGCGCGTGGTAAATCAAATGGTGGGCGCGGCGGGCGCGGCGGGCGCGTCGAATTTCATCCTTTGAACGAGCGCATCAAATCGTGGCTCGCCACGCAGGGAATCGACAATCGGATGGACGCGCAGGTAGGCCGCCCAGCCGCGCCGTTCATCAATCGCCCGCTCCGTCCAATCGAGAGCCTTCTCCTTGTCGCCGAGGGCGATGTGCACGAGCACAAGCTCGACGGGGGAGACGTACTCGCCGTTCAATCTTTCCTCCAGCTCCACCGCGAGCTGGCGCGCATAGGAAGTATCGCCGGCGGCCGCGAGAGAGTATGCGAGCGTCGCCCTCGTATAGGATCCGCGGCCGGGCGCCAACGCCACCGCCTCGCGCAACACCCTCTCGGCGGCGGGGAACTGTTTCTGAAAGGTGAGGATCAACCCCTGAACCCGGTAACTCTCTTCAGCGGTGGGGTTCATCGCGATGGCGCGATCGAGGTGATAGTGTGCCTGCTCGTATTTTCGCGCGTAGTGATAGCAATAACCCAGGCTCCGCCGCACCGACACCGACGAGGGATCGTTCTCCTGCGCGGTGTGAGCTTCGAGCAACGCCTCGTCGAACTTTCCCTGTGACGCGAGCATGAAGGCGTACCACTGGTGCGCCGGGGCGTAGTGGGGGTCGAGCTCGATTGCTCGGCGGAATTCCCTGGCGGCGAAGTCCCAGTTCCAATCGTAGACGAACGAGCTCCACGCCAGCGAAGCGTGCGCTTCGGCGAGCGTGTCATCCAGCTCGATCGCTTTCCGGGCGTAGAACTTTGCTTTCTGGTGTCCTTCGTGTACGGGGACGTTCCGGTAGTCGATGTGAAGCGAATACGAATCCGCGAGCCCGGTGTACGCCAGCGCGTACGTCGGATCGAGCGCGATCGCCTCCTCGAAGTACTTGATGCCTTCGAAGACTCCTTCGGATGTGCGCTTGTTCCAGGCGTAGCGGCCGCGCAGGTACAGCCCATAGGCGATCACGTTCTCGGTGTGTCGATTCGCCGGAGTCGGTGCGATGTCCGCGAACGAAGTCGAGCGAAGCGTCGTGACGATGGTGCGCGCGATCTCATCCTGAATCGCGAAGACGTCGATCAGCCGGCGATCGTAGCGCTCGGACCACATCAGACGCCCGTCGTCCGTCGACGTGAGCTGCACCGTGATGCGGAGATTCTCTCCTGACCGGCGCACCGACCCCTCGAGCACTTCGGACGCCTCGAGCAGCGCCCCGATCGCGCGCACGTCCTGCGCTTTGCCCTTGAGGGCGAACACCGAGGTGCGAGACGCAACGCGCAGTCCATCCACCTTCGCCAGGGCGTTGATCAGCTCGTCGGTGATTCCGTCGCTCAGGTACTCGTTGTCCGGGTCGGGGCTCGAGTTCACGAACGGGAGGACCGCAATGGTGCGCGTCGTCGCGGCGAACGGTCTATTCGGCTCCAACCGCGCGTGCGAGAGAGCGTCGCAGAATTGAACGATGGTGGAGAACCGCTGCGACGGATTCTTCGCGAGCGCGCGCTCCAGCACCCTGTCAAAGCCGGCGGGCGCATCCGGGCGGAGCGTCCTCACGGGACGCGCCTTTTCGGTGACCTGCTTTGCCATCGTCGCGCGGGGCGTCGCACCCTTGAGGGGCGGCTGACCAGCCAGCATCTCGTAGAAAACGCACGCGAGGCCATAAACGTCGCCTGCAACTCCGATTTCGGTTTCACCCGACGCCTGTTCGGGACTCATGTATTCCGGAGTACCGAGCGCGAGGCCGCTCACCGTAAGCGGCTCGTCCACAGTTGAAGTCGCGACATGGGCAATCCCGAAATCAGCCAGCAGCGCGTGGTCGTCCGCGAACAGAATGTTCTCCGGCTTCACATCGCGGTGAACGAAGCCGTTGCGATGAGCGTAGTCCAGAGCCGTGCCGACGTCGTTTACGATGCGGAGCGCGTCCTCGATCGGAAGGATCTTCTCGCGGTTGAGCCGGTCGCGGAGCGAGCCGCCAGGGATAAAGGGCGAGACGTAATAGAGCGATCCCTCGGATTCACCAGAGTCGATCAAGGGAACTATGTGCGGATGCGAGAGACGCGCGGCAATGCCGATCTCGCGCAGGAATCGCTCGGCGCCGACCGAGGCGCCGAACTCCGGTTTCAGGATTTTGATCGCCACTTTGCGCTTGTGCTTCCGCTCCTCGGCCAGGTGTACGGTTGCCATGCCGCCGTAGCCCAGGAGACGCTCGATCGTGTAGCGATCGGAGAGCGCGTTTGCGAGTGAGGTCGGGGCGTCGCTCATGGCGGGAATATAGCCGCTGAGCGGGTTGCCAGCCGTTCATCCTCTACGCTTGAAGAATTGCACTGCGCGCTCGTGCGTCTTTGCCGCGGCCAGGCTCTTGAAGGTACCAAGATTACGCCGCTTGCCGCTCTTCGCGTCCTTCTTTCGGGAATAGAGGCGGTACTCCCCGGATTTCAGCTTCCGAATCATCGAAACGACCTCCTGCTGGATCGTCCCGAATCTAGACTGCCGCCAGGCCTCGTCCCGCGGAGCGAAATGCCCAGATCGACAGGGCGCCCGCCACAATGAACCCGATGCCAGAGAACCAGATCGGGACGGTGAAAAGATCGATCTGCACTGGCCAGCCCATTAAGATGCGCGTGAGCTGGACGAGCGAGACGATTGCAAAGATGGTTCCGGATACTTGCTCGTAACGACGCATGATGACGCCCTCCTGGAATGTGGCGAAGCGATTGGTCAGCGCTTCTTGTTCAGGCTATCCGCAACCGTTCGGGGTTGTTGGCGCTCGACGGGCAGCTGACCCGGTCCGAGGATCCCTCCGCCATTCTCAAAGCGCCCGATGGCGATGTATTTCGTGCGCACAGCCGACGAGTATGGGTCCTGATGTCCGAGCGACAGCTGGCTTACCGAGAGTCGAGGCGCGCTGAGCTTCCACTCGTCGACGATCCACGTTCCGGATGGAACGCGGCGAAAGTGAGTGAATCCCCCGGCGTCGAACTGGCTCATCACGCCGGCATTCACGAAACGGAATACAACCTCGCGCAGCTCGGATGTCTCCTGATCGACCCACAGCACGCCGGTGATGTCCGCCACGCGGCGGCGCGGTACCGGCTCGAACGAAACACCGATCTGTCCAGTACGGTCCGGTTGGCGTACGAGGCGGAAGCAGTGAGTCGCGGCAAACTGCTCCGACAGCAACACCGTTTCATCGGGGGCGAAATAATGCCAGCCCGTGTCCGGGTTGCCCAGGACGTAACCGTCGTTTGCGAGAGCTCGGGGATCGATCGCGCCGAAGGGTCGCTGGGTGGTGATCGAAAAGACGTTGCTGTCCGCCCAGAGCACGGTCCCATCGCTATTGAGTTCCATTCGGTAAGTGCGAGCCCGACCGATACCTGAGAGATCCTCGGTGGTGAGCTGGCTCGATCGAAGTGCCTTGTTTATCTCCTCCCAAACGCTCGAGAGCGCCAGCGTCCCCTGGCCGTTCCGCCCGCAGGGGGATTTCGAGTTGATGAGGATGCGCTCGAGGACTACGCGCGGGCTTTCAACGTTCAGCGAGAGGTCGCCGTCGCGAGGGAGCGACAAGGGACCCGACACGAACGGCAAGTATCCGATGCGCCTGACGCGAACGCGGTAAACGCCGGGCGCAACACGAAGAACACGCGCGCCTGATTCCGTGCTCAACCCCTCCGCGACCACGCTGTCGTGGCCGTCGAGGAGTGCGACCAACGCGCCGCTTACCGGCATGCCAACCGCGTTGAGACTGATCCTGAGCTCGGTCTTCGCCTCCTGAGCTCGAGCGCTCGAAGTCAGAACGCACGCGCCGAAAACCGACCCGTAAAGCAGTGCTCGAAGTCTCATGCGACCTCCCGCCTTACTGCAGCGCCAGAATCCTGGCGCCTAACTTACACGGGCGCGATCTTGAGAATGGTATTCCCCGAGATCATGTACAGCTCTCCTGCAAAATCCACCCCGAAGGATGCGACCGCGGCCGTCGTAAGGCCCCAATCCTTCTGATCCACCGCCACGCCGTTCTGATATCTGAAGCTCTTGAGGAAGCCGGCGCAATAGTCAGAATAGAAATAGTGGCCGCTAATCGCCGGAATTGCGCTTCCGCGATACACGTATCCGCCCGTGATCGAACAAGGACCGTTGTGGCCATAGTCGATAAGCGGCGGCTCGAATCCGGTCTGGGTGCACGTCGACGCGTTGTAGCAGCTCAGTCCTTCCATCACGTTCCAGCCGTAGTTGAGGCCCGCGCGGTTGGCCGCGACCACGTCCACCTCCTCGTGCAGATCCTGTCCAACATCGGCGATGTAGAGGAGACTGGTGGCCGCGTCGAACGCGTAGCGCCACGGATTCCTCAATCCCTTCGCCCACACCTCACCCCGATGATTGGCCTGGCCGACGAACGGATTGTCCGCCGGAATCGCGTAAGGATCGCCGTGGTCGACGTCGAGCCTGAGGAGTGAACCGAGCAAAGAATTGAAGTTCTGACCGTTGCCGAGCGGGTCTCCGCCACTTCCGCCATCACCGAGTCCGGCGTACAGCATTCCGTCGGGGCCGAACGCCAGCAGTCCACCGTTGTGATTGGAGTAGGTCGAATGCGGCGCCGTGATTATGAGCTTGGACGTCGTCGGGTCGGCTACTTCCGCATTCGACGTCGTGGTGAATCGCTCGATCCGGATGTCGCCGTTGGTCTGAGTGGTGAAGTAGACGTAAAAGAAATGATTGGTCGCGTACTGAGGATGGAACGCGACACTCAACAATCCTCGCTCACCGCCGCTCAGCACTCTGGACGAGATGTCGAGAAATGGCGTCGCCTGGAGCACGCCGTTTCGAACGACGCGGATGCGTCCACCCTGCTCGACGACAAAAATGCGTCCATCGTCGAGGGGCTGCGCCATGAAAACGGGGCTCGCCAGGCCGGCCGAGATAAATGGATCGAGCCGGAGACCGATGCCAGGCGGCAACGGAGATCCGCCCGGACCGGTGGAATCGGAGTGACAGGCCGTGCCCGCGAGTACAGCCAGGGTGGCGCACAGAACGCGAACTGGGCGTGACATCATCACATGGTCTCTGAGAGAGGAAGTGGCCGGCAATGGTATATTTCCGGCGCACAGGATTTCCATAACCGGTACGCGCAACTCACATGCCCCGAATCGTCCGCAAAGAACGCCTTCACCGCGACTTCCTTCAAATCGCTGACTTCTC